>CAYOGX010000494.1:0-4690 GCA_964403235.1 uncultured Planctomycetales bacterium
CCCCCGGAAGACCTCCCAGGGACGTACTGTTCAATCCTTGTTGCAGGCAGCTTAGGAATAGCGGACCGACAACTCGAGGCCGGTCAAGGCGATCGGCTTATCGCCGGGCTTCCCAAGGACTGCCTCAAACGTGTTGCCCCCTTTCTTCACCGCGGCGGGCTTGATCTCGGCCACTCGCCACGACATACCGAAGCGCTTGGTCAGGTCCGTCGAGGGCTTCGTCGCGATCGACTCGCCGTTCAGCCGGCACCGCGGATCGGATGGCTTGTCCGTCTGAATCCGGAGCGTCGTCGACTTGGCGCGGCCGACGTCTTCGCCGACGGGAAGCGTCACCGACAGCGCTTTGCCCGGCTCGATCGTCTTGGGCAGACATCCCTTGTAGGGCACGACGTGGTTGATGTACCCGCAGTTGGTCAGGTGCGCGGCGTTGTCGAGGCAGAACAGCTTGTCCTTGCCCAGCAACGTCGGCGGCTCGCCGACCTGGCTGAAGACCTGACGGACGAGCTGGTTCTGTGGGTCGTTGCCGGGGGCGGGAAAGAGATTGAACAGGCTCACGCCGCCGGCCCCGGCACCGAACGCGTTCGCGGCGGCCGCCAACCAGCCCGACGCGGCATAGGGCGATCCGGGGCCATACGGCTTGCGACGGAGCATCCCGGAGCAACTGATGCACGGATAGACGGGCACCCCATGCCGGTGCCCCAGCGCAACGATCTCGTGGCTTGGCATGGAAAACGGCACATACCCCCCGCCGATGGTGAGTACATCGATCAGCCCCGCCTTGAGCCAAGTCTCCACGTCCGTGCCCATGTACAGGCCGTGCTCGATCGTCATCGGCACGCGGGCCGACAGCAGGATCGGCCGGCCACGCTTGTCACCGGCCTGACCGACGATCTTGCGCACGTCCCTGACCAGCCCCGTAATCAGATCGATCTGTTTGCGCGTGACCGGCTTGCCGAGCAACGTCTCGGGAAAATGGATCGGGTGCCGCAGCCAGTCCAGGTCGATCGCGTCGACGTCGTAATTGCGGGCGACCTCGTCGATCAGCTCGACCGTCCGCTTCCGGACGTCGGCGCGGTTGAAATCCACACCCGCCCACCAGTGCCGCTGCCCGCTGGCCAGATACTTGGCCAAGTTCTCCTTCTTGCCGAGCAGGGCATCCGGATGGTCTCGCTTCCATTGCGGAAACAGCGGCGGGGTGAAGGCGTCGTGGATGTCGTTCATGCGAAGCGTCCAGACGGCCTCAATGCCGTGCTTGTGGGCGTACGCCATCGCCAGCTTGAGCGGATCCGTCCCGGCGTCGATCAGCGCCTGCATGTTGTTATGCCCGAACGCCCCCTCGCGCGACAGGAACACCTCGCCCACCTTCGTGTGGTGCGTGAAGTAGTTGAACGATTGGGTGGTGCAGTAGAACAACGTGTCCACCTGCGTGTCGAGCATGTGCTTGAGCCGAACGTTGACGAACCCGTCCGGCGTCTTGGCCTGGGGGTTCCAGACGTCGTCGCCGTCGTCGTTGAAGATGATCCGCCGGCGCCGGTGGGCGAGCTTCTTGCGCCGGGCGTCTGCGCTCGCGCCCAGCAACGCCGGGGCCCGCGAAAAGACCACCGCCGCGCCGAGTGTGCCGGTCCGAATGAATTCTCGCCGCGTACTTGTCATGGGAACACCTCCTGCATCGCCCCTGCTTCTGTTCGCATTCGCATCACAACGGCCACGGGTCAGCCCGTTGGTCTATTTGACGGATACCTCCAGGCCCTCGATGTCAAAGACTACATTGACACTGGCCGAAAAATAAGCGGGATCGCGAACAAACGCCAGGTAGTGCGTCAGCCGTTCCGCCGCGTTGACGCTGTTGTGGGCCAGGACCACGCTTCCCGCGGGCA
The DNA here is from genome assembly GCA_964403235.1 of uncultured Planctomycetales bacterium. GTDB lineage: Bacteria > Planctomycetota > Phycisphaerae > UBA1845 > JAFGLZ01 > JAFGLZ01. Next base: position 1,878 of record CAYOGX010000494.1, read on the forward strand.
TGTGGTCGTAGGCTGCCTCCAGGATGTCAAGGTACACGCCCTTGCCCTGGTCATCCGCACCGTCGGCATCAAGGTACAGCAGATGGATCGGCCCGGCGTGCTCGGCCACGACCGTCACCGCGTCGGCCGCGACGATGCGGGCCACGCCGGTCGGGTCAATTCGTCGGACGTTGCGCTCGGCCAGGGCGGCGTGTTCGGGCTCGATCTCGACGCCGACCAGGTCGCGGGCCGCGTAACACGCCCCCGGCCCCACGGCTGCACCGGCGTTCGAGATGAACGTGTTTCCGCAGAACACCCCCGCCGCGATCATCACGTCCGGTTGCACGATCGCGTTGACGGCGTACAGCAATCGCTGCATCCGTGGCGTGATGGCCGTCCAGGGGATCTCGAACCGTTCGGCCACCACCCGGCGATGCGCCAGCATCTTGGCGTGATCGTATCGCGTGTGGGCCAACACACCGCCCTGCTGGAGTGCGTCGAGCGCGCCGGCCACCACGGCGATCTCGTTCTCCAGCGGCTCCAGGACGCGGTGCGGATCGCTGTAGTCCATCCGGTACCGGTCCCAGTCGTCCGTCCGATACGTTCGCATCGCCGGCCCTCCTGCGCAATCCGGTGGCATGGTCAAGGAGCGACCCGTTTCGGGTGGCATGGTCACGGAGCGACCCGGTAGGGTCGGTCCTTGGCCATGTTGCAGCGACCACGCGCATCCCCACGGCCAGGCGACGCCTTGTCCCTCGGCATCGGTCGACCGTGCCACCCATTCGACGGACTCGTTCTACGGCGCCGGTCTCGAGCTGGATCCTGCCGGCGCGCTCAAGACCATCTCGGGCAACGGCACGTCCTGCCAGCCCCCCCAGCCGAAACGGATGTCCCGCTCGACGAACTCCCAGACGACCAACGTCTTACCGACGAGCAGCTCGGGCTTCCGCGCCAGCTCTTGCCGGACCAGCGTCGACGCGCCCCCGTCATTGACGATCGACGCGACCGGCTGACCCAGCTCGCGCGCCAAATGCGCGATGAACCCCGCCGACCCGGGCTCGTCGCGCTCGTAGATCCGCAGGAAGCTGTCGCCCAGCACGAGGATGGCCGCGTTCGGATCGTCCCGGTACGGCTCGCCCGTATCCTGACGGACGACCTGCTCGCACACGACGTCTTCCGGCGGGAAGAGGCGCTCGATCCGGGGCGTTCTGAGCATCCGCACGATGTCGCCGTGCCGCTTGACGCGAACGGACCTGGTCCCGAATTTCACCGACCCGGCCCGCACCCAGCCGAGCTCGAGGATGCGCCGCGCCGCCTCGGCCGCGGCCGCCCGCACCCCTTGGCGCATCCAATGCGTGTCTCGCGCCATGTAGACGTGCGTCTCGTCCTGTTGCGACCGGGGCACCGATGCGCCCTCGCGCGCCCGCATAAACGCCGCGAATGGATCAGCCACCTCGACGCCAGCGTCCGCCAGGTCGCGGACGATCCGCCGCGTATGATCGTGAACCGACCGGTCGCCCCTGGCCACGCGCCCAGTCAGCATATCCGGATAGACGCTGGCCTTGCCGGGAATGGGAACCACCAGCAGGTGAATCCCTCGCGCCGCCAGCCGATCGCGGAACGACACGATCGCCGCGACGGCCTGGTCATGACCCGTCTTACCAACCGGATCGTTCCTGACCGGCTCGATGAGGTACCGAACCCCGGGCCGATAGAACCACCACCCGTTCCGGCCGACGAGGGCCTTCTCGCCCGCGTCGCGAAACGCCACAAACCGCACGTACTGCATCCTCGGCCGCAGCGTCTTGGCGAACCACGACCCCGTCTCCAGGTCGTTCTCGAACGACCGGAGGTTCTCGACGTTTGGCATTCGACGGAACAGGTCGAGGAACTGAACCGGATCGCCGCCGCGCAGCTCTATAACGGCCTGCACCACGCCCACGGTGTAGATGACCACCAGGAAGCTTGCGATCAGCAGTAGTTGATGTCCGCGACCCTTGGGCACCGCGCGTCGCTCCTAAAACTGAAAATACAGGAACGGATTGAACGCCTGCGTAAACATCGTCACGATCGCCAAACAGAACACGGCGATCAACACGATCGCCTTGACCCACGTCAGTTGCCTGACCCAATCGAACGCCTGAACCCTCACGAACGCCAGCACCGCGCACAGGGCCATCTCGGCGAGGCGGACCGGCGCATACAGCTCCGCGCCCAGCAGAATCGACCCGCCGGACACGCCGTTCGCGCCGAACATCGCGCCAAGGTATCTCACCGCATCCGTCAGCGTTTCCGACCGGAAGAACACCCACGAGATCAGCACCAGCACGAACGTGATGCCGATCCGCACCGGCCTGGGGCACCACGCATACAGGCTCCGCTTGCCCAGCGACCGCTCGAACGCCAGCAGCGCCCCGTGGAAACCGCCCCACAGGACGAACGTCCAGTTCGCCCCGTGCCACAACCCGCCCAGCAGCATCACCACGGCCAGGTTGACGTACGTCCGGCGCGGGCCCTTACGATTGCCGCCCAGCGGGATGTACAGGTAGTCGCGCAGGAACGTCGACAGCGAGATGTGCCAGCGCCGCCAGAAGTCGGTGATGCTCTCGGCACGATACGGGGCGTTGAAGTTGCGGGGGAACTCGAAGCCGAGCATGCGCCCCAGGCCAATCGCCATATCGGAATAGCCGGAGAAGTCGAAGTAGATCTGGAAAGCGTACGCCGCGACGCCGAACCACGCGTCGATCGCCACCGGGGCCTCGGCGGTGAACGCCGCGTCGGCCAGGGTGCCCATAGGATTCGCGAGCATGATCTTCTTCGCGAAGCCGAGAATG
>CAYOGX010000495.1:0-4681 GCA_964403235.1 uncultured Planctomycetales bacterium
TAGGAGAACGACCCCTTGCCGCGCGGCACCAACTCCAGGTGACGGATCCACCGCCACGTTTCCCCCTCGTCGGCCGAGATCGACACCGCCAGGCTGTGACGGCCCCGCTCGGTGTCGTTGTGGATCAGCGCCCAGTGCCCGTTGGCCAGCTTGATCACCTCCAACCCCGACCCCGAGTTGGGCAGCGTCATCGAGCGGACTGGCCCCCAGGTGCGGCCCTCGTCTTTCGATTCGCTGATGCGGATCCGCTTGGTCAGACCGTTCTCGCGCATCATCGCCACCAGCCCGCCGTCCTTGCGCTGCACGATACTCGGCTGAATGTTGCCCCACCCGATCAGGGGCGTGCTGATCTGCCAGGTCTCGCCCTCGTCGGCGGTGATGGCCATGATCGAGATCGAGAACGTGTCGCAGTACAGCGGCAGGATCCACTTGCCGCTCGCCAATCGCGTCGGGTGCGCCCGCGGCATCCACCCCAGTCGGTGGTAGATCTTCTGTGGGATCCTGGCCACCGTCTCCTTGTACCATCTGCCCAGGGCCTTGCGGACGAACTCGGGCATCCGCTCGAGCGACGCGGTCAGATGTTTGTCGAGGTCCTTCGGCGTGATGTGCAGCACGTCCTGCCAATCCCAACGCGGGGGTTTGTCGGCCGACGCCCAGTCCGACGAGATCCGGTACTTCAGCAGCGCCGTCTCCCAATGGTTGTCCAGGATCGTCGGCCAGAACAGCCACAGCCGATCCTTGGCGTCCACGTACATGGCCGGGTTGCAGTCCGGATAATCGGGCGTGTCGGCCATTACGAACATCGGGCACCAGCCCTTCTTGTCGCCCTGTTTCCGCGCGCCTTGTATCACCACGTCGTCGGCCGACCGCTCGCCCGATCCGCGGTACCAACAGCACAACAGCGACCCGTCAGGGCATCGTACGATGCACGACGAATGATTGTGCCGGTGTTCCAGCGGGAAAATCAGCTCCGACGAGTAGACCGGCGTCGCCTCGCCCGCCGCTATGGTGCCCGCCGAGGCCAGCGATACCAACAACGCCGTCACCCACATACCTCTTGACGTGTACATCCGCCTGATAAACGTGGCTTCGTACATGGAACCCTCTCTTTCAACTCGCGTCGTCACTTCGCTGACATGGCGATCCGGCAACATGACGCTATTTTGTTGTTCTGGCCTTCAGTACGCTGATCTTGCCCCGCAGCAGCAGATCGGGGTGGTGGCCGTAGGGCTCCCCTTCGACCGTCCCGCCGCCCGTCTCGCCGCCGATCAGGAACACCTCGTCGCCGCGGACGACGGCCATCGGCAGGTTGTTGTTGATCGGCAGCGAGTCGGCCCGGCCGAACAGGTCCGTTTGCGTGTCATAGACGAACACGTCGTTGTGGTAGGCGCCCTTGCCCTCGAATCGCCCGGCCCGGCCGTACTTGACGCGGACCGTCCCGTCCGGATTGGCCACGTGGCCGTACTGGTGGCCGCCGATCAGCAGGATGTACCGGTCCTTGGACCCGATCGCCCCGCTGGGGAAATTGCCGCTCGATATCGGCAGGTCGCGGGTCCGCGCCCACGTGTCGGTGCCCGGATCGTAGACCCAGTTGTCGACCACCGTGCAGTAGCCGTACTTCTTGCCGCCCCGGGTCAAATTGCCGGTCGCGCCGCCGATGACGTAGATCTTGCCACGAACGGCCGCCGTCCCCGCCACCCACCGCGGCGTGCCGGGACAATCAGTCAACCGCTTCCAGCCCGCCTTCAGATTCTCCGTGTCGATGACCAACAGGTGCGCGCCCAGCCGCGTGTTCTTCCCGGCCCGATCGGTTTCGGTGTAGAACCGTTCTCTGTCGTAGTCCGCGCCGCCGCAGACGTAGATCTTCGAGCCGATCGCGCAGATCCCGCTGCTACAGATCACCCACGGCAGCGTCGGCAACGGCTGCCACACCCACTTGCCGTTCGACACCGACAGCCTGTGCCCGTCCTTGTAACAGTACGGCGCCGAATAGCTGAACCCGCCCCAGCAGTACAACACGTCGCCGATGACGATGGCGATGTTTTCCTGCCGCGCACTCCCCGGGAAATCGGGCAAGACGCGCCAGCTGGCCTTCTCGTTGGCCAAATCGAGCCCCCAGACCTTCTTGAGAAACCCCCGCGGATAGCGACCCGGCTTGGCAGCCAGCTTCTTGCCGCTACAGAACCCGCACGCCGTGACCAGCGTGTTGCCGACGATCCCCCCGTCGCTGTCCTGAAACCCCTGGGGCAGGTTCGGCCCCCGCGTCCAGGTGATCTTGAGCATTTGCTTGATCGATCGTTGAGGCTCGGGCGACGGCGCCTCCCCCCCTTGTCCCCAGGCGGGCCCCGGGACTCCCAATGACCAAACCCCGACCACTGACCACACGAACCAGGACTGTTGCGTTGACATCAATCCCCCTGCACCCGCAACGCGGCTCATCATGCAGGTGTGCCACGTCTCGGGACGGGATCAGTCCTTCAGCCGCGCCGCGCCGCGCACGGCCGCGTCAACCAGGGTCTGACCCAGCGTCGCGCCGTAAAAGCTGACGCTCGCCTCATAGCCCCCCTTGGTGTACTCGTCGGCGGACAGGATGTAGCTGATCCATTCGTTGCCCAGCCCGCCGATCACCGCATGCTTGACCCCGATCTGCTGGGCGACCTGCTTTTTGACCGAGAGGCCCAGCTCGGCCGACATCTCGCCCGGGATCCCGACGATGGCCAGATCCCCCAGCCGCAATAGCCCAACCGCCGTCCACCGCGGCACTAGCACCATCAGGATCGTGTCCATCACCTCCGGGCTCAGGCCGTATTCGCTGCCGCCCGTCTCCATGAAGCTGGGGTGATAGGTTGACTTGGGCAGCTTGACCCGTTCGAGGTGGTAGGCCAAGACCGGCGACCGGGCCGTTTTGATCTTGCCCCACGCCCGCCAGACGACCAGGGCTAGCTCCCGGCCATAGTGCTCGGCCTTCTCCCAGTTGCTCTTGCCCGAATCACGCCGCGCGACCGGCGACTGATCACCCTGGGCCCCGTTGTAGTACATCACCGTGACCCCCTGGCCGATCAGCGCCTCCAGTGTCCGCTGCAAATGGCCAGGCCAGCCGCCCGAGAACATCATGTCCCGGCTGCCCATGAACGTCGGGTGGGCGGCCCAGTTGACCAGTACGGCCAGCGGCTTGCCGTCGGCCTTGTCGATCCGGGTGATCGTCAGCTCCTCGTCGGTGGTCTTGTTGTCCTTGCGGCGATTGCGGTTCCACCCGGTCAGGCGGATGCTGGTCGTGCCGACGGTGACGGGCTCGAGCTTCTCGGACCCCTGCGCGATGACCTTCGCCAGATTGCCTACCGTCAGGTCGTACACCTCCTTGTGGAACAGGCCTAACTGCGGAATCTTCAGGACGTTCTTCGGGTTCAGCGCCGTCATGTCGATGCTGGTGTGCGAATGGCTGGGCAGAAACAGGACCTGCTGCTTGTCCCACCCGGCCTCGCCCAGCGCCTTGAGCACGGCCGGCTTGATCGGCGGCGGAAACCCCAACGCGTCGGCCGTCACCAGCGCGAACCGCTTGGTCCCGTCCGACAGGACCAACGCCTTGGCGAAGATCCGATCGTGGACGCCCGTCGCCGGCTTGTTCATCCGCGCGCCGTACCCGCCGAGCGTTGCCTTCATGCTCGCCGGCGGGGTCAGATCGATCCTCGCGACCCCGGCCGTCAGATCCGCGCCCGCCGCTTCACCCGACCCCACGGTCATCAACGCCGTCACCATCGACACAGCTCCCAAACGCGTCAACGTTCATTCCTCCAACACAATCGGCTCACCTGGTTAGACATGGATGCCCGCGTCTTGCGGGCCGAACCCGTCACCGGTCCCAGTTGCCGGCGGCGCGCAGCTTCTCGATCTCCTCCAGCGCCCTGGTCTTGAGCGCGACGTAATCGGTCTTGTTGATGCGATTCAAGGGCAGGGCGCCCGCTTCCAGGATGGCGTAGTGGGACGGTCGCATGTAGCTGGCAATCCCCTTGGCGTGCGCAGCCAGCTCGTCGGTCGTCAGCTTGACGCCGGGCTTGGGTTCGATAAACAGAACGACGCCCTCGCTGTATACGTCGTGCGGTGCGCCAACGGCACCGCACGCGGCCACCTTGTCCGTCAACTGCACGAAGTGGTCCTCCACCTGCCCCGGGTGCACCTGATAGCCCTTCGGTTTCATGACTAGCTTCGAGCGGCCGGAAAAGTGCAGGCCCTTGTCGCTCACGTACCCCAGGTCGCCCGTGTAGCAGATCCCCTCGGTCGAGACGGTCTTGCGGTAGGCCTCCTCGTTGTTCACGTAGCCGATGAAGACCTGCGGCCCGGTAAAGCAGATCTCGCCCACCTCGCCGTCGGGCAGCTCGTCGCCCGCCGTCCCGTCCGCGTTCATCGGCTTGCGGATCGACAGTGGCGTGACCGGCATGTCGTAACCGACGCCGGCCACCATCTCGTCGATCGTGAAATCCAATGGCGTATAGGTGACCAGGCCAGCCATCTCGGTCAGGCCCAGGGCGCCTGCCATCTTCGGCGCCATCGTCAGTTATTTCCCGGGCCTCGTCAGCCGGCGGCTCGTCGCCCGGCTGCCCGCGACCCTCAGCCATGGCTGCCTCTGCTTCTGCATCGTTATCATTTCGGCGCGGGTCATTTGCCATTTGCACAATCCTTAGTG
>CAYOGX010000496.1:0-4675 GCA_964403235.1 uncultured Planctomycetales bacterium
TGTCATTTTGCGTCCCCGCCGATGATATCAACAAGGCGTTTGACAAGATGGAGGTCTACTTCGCGTAGGAAAAAGGGACAGGCTCAATCCCGTTCGGCACTCAGATTGCCTGAGGTCCCGGTCCATGGGGGCGATTCGCGCCACGCTTCAATTCTTCGCGCCAGGCCTTACTTGCGCCTCGGCGATTTGTAGCGCATACTTATAGCGTATGCCATGGATCGGGGCTACGCCAAGTTCGCGTTGTTCGGCAAAATCATCGCTTCGGAATCGTCGTTTGTATGCCGCATTCGGGACAACAGCGTGTTTGACGTCGTGGAGGAACGGGAGTTATCGCATGAGGCGTTGGATGCGGGGCTGGTCCGGGACGCGGTGGTTCGTTTCCCCAACGCCAAGGACGCGCTGGACCAGCCGTTGCGAATCGTCGAGATCGAATGCAGGCCTCATCGCAAGGCCAGTGGGAAGACGGGACGCGGTGGGCCGGAGCAAGGCGACACGATTCTGATCGCGACGGACGTGCTGGACGTTCCGCCGGACGTCGTCGCGTTGATCTACAGGCACCGCTGGGCGATCGAGACCTTCTTTAGATTCTTCAAGCATGTGTTGGGCTGTCGGCATCTGTTGAGCCATAGCCCGAACGGGATCGAGATCCAGACGTACGTGGCCATCATGGCGTGTCTATTGATTGCCTTGTGGACGGGCGGCAAGCCGACGCTGCGTACGTACGAGATGGTGTGCTTCTACTTCATCGGCCTGGCGGACGAGGAGGAGCTGCTGGCCCACATCGCCAAACTTCAGCCGCAGTCGTAAGCCGACCGCGCCCCTCGGACCGGCCGGCCGTTCATGTTGCGCCTAGCATGCGATCCCCCCTGCCCCCGGCGGTCTGTTCCACCTCTGCCATGCTACTCCGCCACCGCCCCACCCCTTGCACGCAACCCGAGTGCCGAACAGAATTGGGACGGGAGCCTTTTCGAACGCAGAAAAAAGACTCCCGTCCCCTTTTTTTCACTTCGACTTGGCCCGCTCGGCGATGATCTCCGCCAGCAGGTCGGGCCGATCGGTCAGGATGCTGTCGGGGTTCAGCTCGAGCGCCCTGCGGATCGACTCGCGGGTGTTGGGCGTGTGGATCTGGAAGTAGACGCCCTTGGCCTGAACAGCGCGGATCTCCTCGGGCGTCAGTTCGTACCGCTTGAGCATGCCCCGGGTCAGCGACAGGACGTCCGCCGTCGGCCGATAGGCCGCCCACGCCTCGCCGCCGCTTCGCAGCTTGCCCAGCATGGCCAGGCCACCGATGTATTCGTAGCACGAGGGGGTCCGCGGCGCGAGCTTTCGGGCCCGCAGCATGATCGTCGAGCTGAAGCTCGCCAACAGAACGCGGTCCTCGGCCTTGGCCTGCTTGATCACGCGGATCGTCGGCTCGGCGATGCCGTCGGCCGGTTTCAGCTCGACCTCGAACCGTGCCTCGGGCAGGGCGGCCAGTACCTCGGACAGCAGGGCGATCCGAACGCCTTGGCCGCGATAGGGAAACGTCTTGCCGCCGTCGGGCGTGAATCGATAGCCGGCGTCGAGCTTCTTGGCCTCGGCCAGTGTCATCTCGGTGATCGGCCCGGTCCCGTCGGTGGTGCGATCGACGGTCTCGTCATGCAGCAGGACGACGTGGCCGTCGGACGTCAGTCGGGCGTCGGTCTCCAGCAGCATGTCGGGCCAGCGCTTGGCCGCTGCCTTGAACGCAACGAGCGTACTCTCGGGCCATAGCGCCGCCCCAGCGCGATGGGCGCCCAGCAGAAACGGTTTGCGGAAGAACGGTTTGTCTTTGGGTTTGGTGGCCGTCGTCTTGTCGCCCTCCGCGGCCAAGACCAGACCCACCATCGCCAGACAAACGACCGAAGTCAACCAACGCGGCAAACGAAAGTCCATCATGAAGCGGCTCCTGACACCACCCGTTTGCCCGGGGCAAACGAGGCGTGGCGATCTAACCCCAAACGCAAGGACGAAGATACCGCATGGGTGATCGGTTCGCCAACCATGGCCGGGCAAAACGCGAGGCCGGCACAGCCGGCCCTACTGCTGTTGACTTCTCAAGGGCCACCCCGGTCCCCCGCGACCTGACGATTAGCCCCACTGCAACCCTGCCGAGCGGCGGGGGTTTTACCTGTGGGGGTCGTGATCAAGAGCATGCGCATATGCCGGGGCACCAAAGGCGATGCGACCCGAAGTAGGAACTCCATGTCATGAACAAGGACGAGTCCCGACGAACAACGCAGCCTGCAAGCAGCTGCTCGAGAAACTACGCAATCGACGTGCTTTTGGTTGTTTTAGCGGGCGCTCTGCTGCTCACACTGATAGCTCCCCTTGCGACTCCCAGGATCATCTGCACCATACCTACGCCGCAAGCTGCGATAAGCCGGAACGGCCCGTTCGCCAGGGCATTGGAGTTCTATCGCAGGGACATGGGAACCTATCCTGAAGGGCACGACGGCCTGAGAAAGTTGATCTACAAGCCCAAGGATCCGAACGGAGCCAAGCGATGGGGTGGGCCGTATCTCGCCGGTGAGGAGGACCTGCTTGATCCCTGGGGGAATTCCTACCGCTACCGGTTTCCCGGTGAAATCAATGAGAACACCTACGAACTGTGGTGCGTCGGCCCGGACGGCAAGGATGGGACCGAGGACGACATCACCAGATGGCCTCCGCCCGATCAGGCCGGGTAGCCCGCCACGGACGCGGGATTCCCGCAATTGCGCTTGATGCCGACGTCGCGGGGCAGGCACGAGGCCGGCACAGCCGGCCCTACTGCTTGACCGATTGCGGAAGTCCGCACGGGCAGCTACGATCAGTGGTCAAGACGTGCGGATTCGACACCCATGACATCACGACCCGGACTGCCGGGTCCGCCCGGGCGTTAGGAGCAAGCGCGAATGACGGGCTCAGTGCAAAAGAAGCTCAGCGGCATCTTCACGCCGAACATGGTGCCGCTCGACGAAGCCGATCGCATCAACGAGGCCGAGCTGCGACGCTACACCGAGTGGCTCATCGGCTGCGGGATCAGCGGGCTGTACCCCAACGGCAGCACGGGCGAGTTCACGCGGTTCAGCTTCGCCGAACGCAAGGAAATCGTCCGCATCATCGCCGAGCAGACCGCCGGGCGGGTCCAGATCCTGGCCGGTGCGGCCGAGGCCAACGTCAGCACGACGCTCGAGGCCTGCGAGTACTACGGCTCGCTCGGCGTCGACGCGGTGGCCATCGTCGCGCCGTTCTACTACAAGCTCAGCACCGAGAGCGTCTACGCCTACTTCGACGAGATCGCCCGACGCACGCCCGTCGACATCACGCTGTACAACATCCCGCAGTTCGCCAACCCCATCACGGTCGAGTGCATCAAGCGGCTGTCCGAGCACCCGCGGATCATCGGCATCAAGGACTCGAGCCGCGATCTGCCGTTCTTCTTGAACATGATGAACGAGATCGCGCCGCTCCGGCCGGACTTCGTCTTCTTGCTCGGCTGCGAGGAGATGCTCGTGCCCGCGCTGGTAATGGGCGCCGACGGCGGCACGATCGCCACAAGCGGCATCGTGCCCGAGGTGATTATGCGGATGTACCACCTGACGATACGGGCCGAGCTGGCCGAGGCCGTCCAAATCCAGTTCAAGGTGCTGCAACTGATCAAGAACCTGATCTTCGGCACGGACTTCCCGGAGGGGTGCCGGGCGGGCCTGGAGATCCGCGGGTTCAAGATGGGCCGGGGCCGCCAGCCGATGTCGGCCTCGCAACGGTGCGACCGGCAGTCGCTTCGCACGCACTTGCAGTGTCTGTTGAGCGAGCACGGCGTGGTCGAGGAGCCGCCGGAGGGTTGTCCGGTGCGTCAACCGGCTGCGCTGGCGATCGATCGGGCCGAGATCGACCGCATCGTCCGCAACGTGATGGATCAGCTCCGTAGGCAAGGTGCGGTATGAGGGCGTGTGCGGGCGTGCTCGAGGTGATGGGGTTGGGCCCGTCGTTCGTCGTGGCCGACGCGGTAGTCAAGGCGGCCGACGTCCATCTGACCGGCATGGAGCTGAACCACCTCGGCGGGATGCTGATGAAGGTGATCGGACCGGTCGGCGAGGTCGAGGCCGCCATCGCCGCCGGCCGACGGGCAGCCGAAAGGCTCAACGCCTACGTCGGCGATTCGATCCGGGCGCGGTACCACGACCAGGCAGACGGGCTGATCCACTCGGAGCAAGAGTACATCGGCCTCATCCAGGGCGGCGACCACATGCTGCCAGGCGAGACGGAGCGGGAGCGCCACGGCGATCCCGCTCTGCGAAACGTCGAAACGTCGAAACGTCGAAACGCCGGAACTTCGAAAGGTCAGCAAGACGACGCACGAGGACAAGGAGCATCGGGCATGGCAGATGAGGTCGAGTTCGCGTTGGGCTTGATTGAGACGCAGGGGTTGACCGGTGTCATTGAGGCAGCGGATGCGGCGCTCAAGGCGGCGGACGTGACGCTGTTGGGCAAGGAGAAGATCGGGGCGGCCTACGTGACGATCATGGTCAAGGGCGACGTGGCGGCGGTGAAGGCGGCCGTCGAGGCGGGCGCCCGCGGCGCCGAGAAGGTGGGTGAGCTGGTGGCGATCCACGTCATCCCGCGGCCCCATGCCAACGTCGACGTCACCCTGCCGTTGGGTCGCCAGAGC
>CAYOGX010000497.1:0-4673 GCA_964403235.1 uncultured Planctomycetales bacterium
TCGACTTCTTTGGCAACGAGGTTGATTTCCTGAGCCAAGCCACGGGCAGCAGTGCCTACTACCAGTTCGACACCGTCCATTTTGGCGAGATCATCACGGCGCGGTATCTGCGAATCACGGCGGTCGGTGGCGCGGGTACCGACGCCGGTTCGGTCGACATCGATCCTGTCGGCTGACCCGATGTCGTCGCCCCCGAAGACGGCACACCGGCCTGGTCCGCTGTCGACCCCTCGCTGGCGACGGGTGATCCGGCCCGTTCGCCTGGCTGGAGGACAAACCGGGCGACCTGCCGAGTGACCTCGCTGGCCAGGGCCTGATTCTGCTGGTCGTTACCGCCCCCCTGCGTGGTCGATACCCCCGGCTCCCCCCTGCCCGGGCCCGTCCACATACGGGTCACATAGCCGGTCACCGGTCTAGTGGGTTGGCTTGGCTCTGTTGTCTTGTTTGTCGCATCGGGCAACTCGGCACGACCGGCCTTCGGCTCTGCCCGCGCCAGTTCGGCCCCGGACGGATCAACACGCGACGAAGGCGGTGTCGGCGTTGGCTGCACGCCACGCCCTTTACCCGAACGGCCTTCGCCCTCGCCCGACGTGCCCGTCTGCGCTCGGCGGCCGTCCGCCCCGGCCTGTGATCGGTTATCGTTTGTCCTTGCCTGTAGCTGATCGTTGCCCGTGCCGGACTTCGCGCGGTCGTTGCTTGTGCTGGACTGTGCTGCGTCGCGGTCCGTTCCGGACTGCGGCTGGTCGTAACTCTTCTCGGCCCCGTCGGTCCGCCCGACGTGATCCGTTGCGGGTTGGGCACTTTCGGCGCGGGCCGCCTGGCCATCAACGCTATCCTGACCGCCCGTCAACGGGACCGGCTGGGGTTGCAGCGCGGCGGGCGCGACCGGCTCGCCCGTCTGTGTCGCTGTGGCTTGCCCGGTCGCCGGCGCGGCCTGCTGACCGGTCGAACCAACGGCCGAAGGCGCCGTGCCTTGCTCCGTCGACAGGCCGGCCGATCCGTCCGTCCCCGTCGTTGTCTGTCCAGGCGTCATTGAGACCCCCGCCTCCGACTGCCCGGCGGCGCCCTGCCCAAGCTGCGCCAGCAACAGGGCTGCCTGCTGGGCATGCGTTGCCCCAGTCGCGTTCGCCTGCCCCGGGGTCACGGTGGCCTGAGGGCCGACCCGCTGGTTCGTCTGCTGGGTCTGATCCGACGGTGCTTCGGCTGACCCGGGATTGGGCCCATCGGTGTTCTGGGCCTGTCCGGTGTCAGGCGATGCGGCCTCCTGCGCCGCGTCCGTCGGCACCGCGCTCGGCCCGTCCGACTCGGCAAGATGATCGGCCCGGTGATCGGACGGCGACACGGCCTGATCCCGATCGCTTTCGGTCTGGCGGTCGTGATCGCCACCGCGTTCGGACTGCGACCGGTCGTGGTCATCCAACCATCGGTCTTCCCCGTCCGCCGCGTCGGGGGGCTCCTGCCGTGGCTCGGATGCGTCTCGATCGATCGCCTCGCCCCGATCGCGCTCGACACGACCAGACGATTCCTCCGTCCGGTTGCCCCCGGTTCGTCGCGCGCCGCCCGTTCGCTCCCCGGATCGATTGGCCTCGACCCGCAGGCCGTCGAGCACCCGCGTAAACTGGTCCTTGCCCGCATGCTCCTCGCCGCCCTGCCTGTCCGCCTGCGGCAGGATCGACTGGCTGTTCAGCAGGTTCAGTGTCCGCACGTGTGACATCGCTCGATGACCTCCTAGCGGGCCGCCTTCTCCAGCGCGTCGGCCTTGTCCTCGTCCCGGCTGGAGATCTCTTGCATCATCTGGACGGCCCAGGCCTTCTCCGCTTCCGTCTTGCACGCCTCGATGATGCCGGCAGCCGACCGCGTCTTCATCTTCATCAAGACGTTGACCGCATCCGGCACGGGCTTCTTCATCAACACGTCTCGCGCATTCTTCTCGCTCAGCTTCGACAAGATCTCCAGTTCGGCCTTCAGCCCGCTGTGCTGACGTTCCGAACTGGCCAGCTCGCGCGCCTTCTTGAACTCGTTCTTCTCCGTGGCCAGCGCCTCATGTTGGCGAATGACCTTCAGCATGGCCGCGTCCACCAGCACCTTGCGATCCGCCGCCTCACGCAACAGACGCTCACCGACCAATCGCGCCACCTCGTCGGACGTCTGCGCCTCGGCGATCTTCTCGCTCGACGCCCGCGCCAACACAGGCGTGACCGCAGGCTGGCTCGCGGTCCTCCGGGCGGCCTCGCTCTCCGAATCCTCCCCCCGCATGACGGCCGCGATCTGCTCCACCTTCTCAGCATCGAGCCGGCCCGATCCCCACAGAAACACACCCAGACCGACCAACACCACCAGGTGCAGGATCGCCAGCAACGCCACCATGTGATAGACCTGCTTCACGACGCTCCCTTACGCCGATGCCACCGCCCGTTGGCGCAGGTGGACAATGTTGCCGATCTCGTCCAGCTCGCGGGTCTCCGCACGGTTCAGGTCCTTCATGTACCGCTCGTACTGGCGCTCCTCGAGCTTCTCCAGCACACGGACCTGCTTTCGCGCCTCCGCCAAGGCCGCCCGGTCACCCGACAATTGGTCTTGCAGCTCGCCCAACCGCGTCCGGGCCAGCATCACCCCTTGATCGAGGTGGATCAGCCAGTGGCGGTGCCGCGCGATCTGCGTCACGTCGATGCGGCCCGTGGCGTGCGACTCGCGGAACATGCCGAGCTCCCGCAGGATCTGGTCTTGCAGCGAGTCGATCTCGCCCTGGACCTGCCCGACCTCGCGAAGTCGATCTGCCACCACCCGCTTGGCCGCGTCTTCACGCTGCTTGCGGATCTTCAGCACCGTCGCCAGTCTGAACTTGAACCGCTTCGCCACGTCCGCAGCACCTCGTTCGCGTTCGCTCGGCCGGTCGCCAGCGGGTCAAACGCCCGCTCGGGCCTCGACCGGCCTGATCCTCATCTCGCCTGACCCATCCCGGCCGGCTGGCGCATCTTCGACTCCTCCTGGAGCTGCCCCGACCGGTGCTCCAGGTCTTCCGCCAGCGTCAACAGGCCCGCCCGGGCCTGCGCCATGTTCGTCCCCTCGCGAATGGCTTGCTGCAAGAACTCGTCGATCAACGGCTTGCCGTACACGGCCAGATCGAACACCGGGTTCGTCCCCACCGCGTACGCGCCGATGTTCACCAGATCCTCGATCTCTTGCCATGTCGCCAGGACGCGCTTGACCGTCTGCGCCGCCGCCATGTGCTCGGCGTCCACCACGTCCGGCATCACACGGCTGATGCTGTCCAGCACCGAAATGGCCGGATAGTGGGCGCGGTTCGCCAACTCTCGCGACAGCCACACGTGCCCGTCCAGGACCCCCCGCGTCGCGTCCGCGATCGGCTCGGTGATGTCGTCCCCCTCGACCAGCACCGTGTAGAATCCCGTGATGCTGCCCGCTGCCGTCCGCCCCGAGCGCTCCAGCAGCTGCGGGAGCATGGCGAACACGCTGGGCGTATACCCCTTGGTGGTCGGCGGCTCGCCCGCCGCCAGACCGATCTGTCGCTGCGCCATCGCCAGACGCGTCAGCGAGTCCATCAGCAGCAACACGTCGTTGCCCTGGTCGCGGAAAAACTCCGCCACCGCCGTCGCCAACAGACACGCCCGAATCCGAAGCACCGGCGACTCGTCCGACGTACTGACCACCACCACCGACCGCTCGAGCCCCTCGGGTCCCAGGTCCCTGGCCAGAAAATCGCCCACCTCGCGACCACGCTCGCCGACCAGCGCGACCACGATGACGTCCGCAGACGTATACCGGCTGATCATGCCCATCAGGATGCTCTTGCCCACGCCCGTCCCCGCGAAGATCCCCAGCCGCTGGCCCGTCCCCACCGTCGCCATCGCGTCGATCGCGCGGATCCCCGTGCCCAGCCACTGGTCGATCCGCCTCCGCGACAACGCCGCCGGCGCCTGACGCATCAGCGGGTAGTACTGCTCAACGTGAAACGGCTCCCGACCGTCGATCGGGCCTCCCAGACCATCGATCACGCGCCCCAACATCCCGGTACCCACGCCGACCGTCTGACGGGACGACTCGCACACCACCGTGTCCCCCCGGGACACCCCCGCCGTCTCACCCAACGGCATCAGCAGCGTCTGGTTCGCACGGAACCCGACCACCTGCGCCGAGATGTCCCGGCCCGAACGGTTTCGCACCGTACACAGCGCACCGATCGGCGCCGAGAAATCCCCCACCTCCACCGTCAACCCGGACGTACCGGCGACCTGCCCGGTCAGCCGTTCGCTGATCCCTTGCTCGACCGCCTCGATCTGATGCGCGAAAATGTTCGTCTCAACGTCCATCAGACTGTTTCCGAACCCGCCTCCGATCGGACGCTCATGAATCCGGCTCGGCCTGCCCGGCGTCGCCAGGGCCCTGTTCTTCCCCCGGCGTCGCGAGCCCCGGCACCAGCTCTTGGGCGATGCGCGTCAACTGCGTCTCGAGCGTCGCGTCGATCTGCCCACCCCGCGTGGTCACCACGCATCCCCCCGGATTCACCGCCTCGTTGCTCCGGACCTCCACGTGCTTCAGGTCGCTTCGACGCGCCATCAGCTCCGGGGCGAACCGTTCCAACGTCTCGGCATCGACCGGGTTCACCTCGACCACCATGTCGCTCGTCTGACCGACCAGGTCGATGACGGCCC
>CAYOGX010000498.1:0-4666 GCA_964403235.1 uncultured Planctomycetales bacterium
GACGCGGTCCAGCGGCTCGAGACGCTGGTGATGATGGCGGGGTTCGAGCTGCCGGTCAAGGCGATCCGGCAGCAGTTCGCCTCGGCGGTTGATCTGCTGATTTTGGCCAACCGATTGACGGGCGGTCCTCGAAAGATAGCGGCCATTTCCGAGGTGCAGGGCATGGAGGGCGACATCGTTACGATGCAGGACATCTTTCGATTCGTCCAGGAGGGGGTGAACGGCGAGGGGAAGGCGTACGGGTATTTCGAGTCGACGGGCATTCGCCCGACGTTTTTGGAGCGACTGAAAGCCGCTGGTGCGGAGGTAGACGTCGACATATTCGAGCGACGGGTGCTCGGGTCGGACAACGATGGCTAGGCGTAGGGTCGATGGCGATCGGTCCCGTCGGTATGGCGAACGCCCCGTGGCGGCCAAGGGCCGTCCTGCGGCGTCGGAGGATTAACGATGTTAGCGGCAGGCATCGCAACCGGTCTTCAGGGCGCGATCTATCTGCTCCTGCCCGTGGCTGGGAGCGTCCTGGTATCGTTCGGGGTCTTCCAGCTGATCCGTGACCTTCGGTCAGTCAGCGAGAAGAAAATGCTGGGCCGGCTCAAGGAAGGTGGGTCTACCAAGAAGACAGACCCCCACGAGAGCATTCTTCGGCGCAGGGCCGCAGAGGCACGGGCCGGTGCGCTTGACTCGGCCGTCGGGAAGCTCAGCTTCGTCCCCAAGCTTCAGCGCGTGTTGGACCAGGCCAACATCGATTGGGACGCCGGCCGGTTGCTGGTGAACCTGTGCGGCCTGGGCTTACTGGCGGGATTCGGGTTGTTCTTGCTGAAGATGGGGGCCTTTCTGAGCATGGGTGTGGCCGCGGGGATCGTCTTGCTACCGCTGTTGTACCTGGTTATGAAGCGGAAGCGGCGGATGAACAAGCTGGTCCAGCAGCTTCCCGACGTCTTCGAGCTGATCGGCCAGGCGCTGCGAGCGGGGCACTCGTTGGCCAGCGGCATTCACCTGGTGAGCGAGCAGATGCCGGACCCCTCGGGCACGGAATTCGGGCGGGTGTTCCACGAGCAGAACCTGGGCATCCGCATCGAGGAGGCCCTGAAGAACATGGCCGAGAGGGTCGATTCGCTCGACGTCCGCTTCTTCGTCACGGCCGTCCAGATCCAGCGACAGACCGGCGGCGATCTGGCGGAGGTGCTCGACAAGATCGGGTCGGTGATTCGCGAACGGATCGAGCTGTTCGGCCAGGTCAACGCGCTGACGGCGGAGGGGCGGCTGAGCGGGTACGTACTTCTGGCCTTGCCGGTTCTGGTGTTTCTGGCCGAGTTCCAGGTCAACCCGAAATACGCCGAGACACTGCTCTACGACGAAACGGGCAGGATGATGCTCGTCGGTGCGGGCATCCTGCAGTTGATGGGTTTCGCGATGATCAAGAAGATCGTCAACATCAAGGTGTGATGGATCGACCCGGACCCCCTCGCTCGCGATGGCGAGGCTATGGGAGTCAGACCGATGTTCGAGCTGGCAGTGATCTTTGGCATGATCGTTATCAGCGCTGCGATGCTGGCCTATTCGCTGTGGCCGGCGAGCGATGAGAAGGAAGAGGCGGTGCTTCGTCGCATGCGCGGCAAGCGCGCGACGGACGAACAGAGCGAGGCGAGCAAGAAGGTGTCCAAGCCTTCGGCCGCCAAGAATCTGATGAAGAAGATGGCGCCCATCGCGACCAGGCCCGTCATGCCCAAGAGCGACGAGGAGATGAGCAACCTGCGGGTCAAGCTGTCGAACGCGGGCTTCCGCCGGGAGACGGCCGTTACGTTGTTCCTGGCGAGCAAGATGATACTGGGCGTCGGGTTGGCGGCGGTCGTGCTCTTGCTGACGTGGGGCAGCGGGCACTCCACGCAACGCATCTTCAGTTTTAGCGCTTGCGCAGGTGGGCTGGGGTTCATGTTGCCCAACATATGGCTGTGGCTGGCGACCAAGCAGCGGGCGGAGGCGATCCGATACGGGCTGCCCGACTCGTTGGACCTGATGGTTATCTCGGTGGAGGCCGGCCTGGCACTCGACGCCGCCATCCAACGCGTGGGCGATGAGATGGGGTCCGTCCATCCCGAGTTGGCGGAGGAGTTCACCATCACCACGCTCGAGACCCAGATGAGCGTACCGCGGGCCGAAGCCCTGGCGCATATGGCCACCCGAACCGGCGTGACCGAGGTCAAGAGCCTGGTCGCCGTCGTCACCCAGGCCGAACGATTCGGGACCAGCATCGCCAAGGCCCTGCGCAATCAGGCCGAGAGCATGCGGGTCAAACGCCGTCAGGCCGCCGAAGAACGCGCGCAGAAAACCGCCGTCAAGCTGATGCTGCCGCTCGTCTTGTTCATCTTCCCCGCCATCGGGGTGGTGCTGGCCGGGCCGGCCGCCCTACAGATGATCCGCACGCTGGGCAACACGAAGGGACTGTAGACGCGCGGGCCCTCCCCGCGTGCCACGGCCCTCCTGGCCGTGACTGACGACAAGCGACCACTCAGACGTCCAGACCTCGACCGGAATGCGCACAACCAGGGTCACGGTGCGTTCAGGACGCACCGTAGGGGGCTACGCCGATCGCTTGACACGGCGCGACGCGAGACCAGACAGAATCGCTCCGACGGCCAAGAGCGGCAGTGATCCGGCTCCGCCGCCGCAAGCGAACACCGCCGTGACCTGACGGTCGGTGGCCATCACGATCGTCAGGACATCGTTCGTGTCGAGGGCGACGTGGTTGGCGTCGTCCGGGTGGTTGGGGTCATAGACCTTCCAGCGCTTGAAGCGCTTGCCCTCGTTCGGCGTGGCCGTCAGCATCACCGTGCTCCCGGCGGGGTATTGGGGTAGGTTCGGGTCGTTCGGTTCGGGGGCGAGCGCGACCTGTCCGTACTGCGGTTTGACGACGCTCAGCGTCAACGTCACCGGCGCGTGCCACTCGTAATACAGCGGGTGCTCGGTGACCCCGAGGTCCCAGAAGTAGTCGGCCGGCACGTAGATCGTCTCGGGGACCCAGGGCGTGTAATTCGGATCGGTCGGGTTGGTCAGGTCGCCCCTGGCGGCGCAGTCGAAGTATTCGTAGATGCTGAACCTCCCGTCGCCATTCAGGTCGGGTACGTTGTTCGGATCGCCGCCGATGGCGTTGACCATCTGTATGCCGAAGAAGCCTGACGTGACGTCGTAGCAGTCGCCGGCGGTCAGGATCGAGACGTGCCGGGCGTCGGGCCAGGTCGATCCGCGAAGGGCGTGGAAATTGTCGCGGAAATCGTCGACCAATCCACCGCCATAGCAGGGCGTCATCAGCAGGTCGAGCCGTTCGATCGGGCTGCCGCCCTGGGCGTTGTCGTTGATTTGATTGAAGCAGTCAGCGACGAACGCATCGTCGTAGATGAGCCCGTCGGCCAACTGGAGCAGCGTCTTGGCAGGGGGGTCCGACCCGTATCGGCTGCCATGCCCGGCGATGACGACGACGAGGTTCCGTGGCGTGTTCGCGTCGTTCCACATCCGCTCGCCGATGGTCTGGAACGCGTCGGCGACCGTGGCCTCGTCGGCGGGCAGGGCGTCGAAGTGGCCCTCCGTCCAGTCGTCCTCGCCGTTATCGACCAGCACCCACACGTTGTTGGGATCGAAGTGATACACCACGGTCAGGATGAGGTAGGCGTTGCGAAGCAGGCTCTTAATGATGTCGTCCAAGTCGCTGCCGAACACGATGCTGTTGCCGCAGATGATGATGCCGTACCCGTCGTCGGGGTAGGGCTGCGAATGGTTTGGATCCAGCCCCGCCCGGAGGGGCGCGGCCAGCAAGACAACGACCAACGCCACTGCCGAAGCGGTCGGCGCCCTATCGGTCTTGCGGAAGATCCAGCCCATTGCGACAGCTTTCATGCACGGACCTGATGAATGCCAACAGCGTCCCGGGGAATGATGGTGTCGTGCCCGTCCCGCCGACCGGCAGGTCGTTCCCCGTCCTCCAATCATAGCATACGCGCAACCGCCCCGGGACCGCAACATACACCTGTCGTCTTGCATGGGTATAATCTAGCCCATGTTTCGATGGATCTGTGCGACGGTGACCATGGTGGTTTCGGCACTCGGATCGCTTGGCGTGGCGGGCCCACAATCCCGGAGCAAAGCCGTGCCCGCGCATCTACAGCGCTACAAGCTGGCCGAGTTGGTCCTCAAGCCGACGGGGCGCGTTGGGAACTTCGACGGGCATGCGGTGGAGTGTCCGAAGGTCTTTCGGTATGGCCAACGTTGGTACATGGCCTATACGGGGATCGCCAAGCGCGACGGCGTCGTCCACGAGTCCATCGGGCTGTGTGAGAGCGACGATCTGGTGCATTGGCAAGGTCGGCGCCAGATCCTCGGGCCGGGCAACCCCGGCGCGTTTGACCACGGCGGGCTGAGCGGGCCGTTCACAT
The DNA here is from genome assembly GCA_964403235.1 of uncultured Planctomycetales bacterium. Lineage (GTDB taxonomy): Bacteria > Planctomycetota > Phycisphaerae > UBA1845 > JAFGLZ01 > JAFGLZ01. The sequence continues at coordinate 4,428 of CAYOGX010000498.1, forward strand.
GGGTCGAGGGCAAGCGGGTCTACACGATGTACTGTGGGTTTCCCCGCCCGGGCTACGAGACGCGGCCAGGGCTGCATGGGCTGGCCTGGACCGACGACCTGAAGACGTGGCACAAGTCGCCGCACAACCCCGTCCATCGGGTCGGGCCCAAGGGCGGCTGGAACGACAACGTCGTGTACCAGGCGTTCGTGATGAAGCACGGAGGACGGTACTGGATGTTCTACAACGCCCACGGGTCG
>CAYOGX010000499.1:0-4661 GCA_964403235.1 uncultured Planctomycetales bacterium
GGAAGACGCGCAGAGCTTCAACGGCATCATCGGTCGAGACCACCGCATGCAGCTCGTGTTCGACCTGATCCGTGAACTGGCCGATAGCAACGTCCCCGTGTTGATCGAAGGCGAAAGCGGCACCGGTAAGGAGCTGGTCGCCGGCGCCATCCACGGCGAGAGCCGCCGCAGCGTTAGGGCGTTCATTCCCGTCAACTGCGGCGCCCTGCCGGAAGGCACACTGGAGAGCGAGCTGTTCGGCCATGTCGCCGGTGCGTTCACGGGGGCAATCCGGGACAAGAAAGGCCGGTTTGAGTTGGCCGACGGCGGCACGATCTTCCTGGATGAGGTGTCCGAGCTCCCACCGGCCACGCAGGTCAAACTACTCCGCGTGCTCCAGGACGGGACGTTCGAACGAGTCGGCGGTGAGGATCAGGTGAAGGTAGACGTCCGCGTGATCAGCGCGACCAACCGCAATTTGCGCCAGTTGGTGTCGACCGGGAAGTTCCGCGAGGATCTGTTCTACCGGCTCTGTGTGGTGCCCGTACAGCTGCCGCCGCTGGCGGAGCGGCGGAACGATATCCCCTTATTGGCCGAGCACTTCCTGCGAACCGCATGCGAGACGGACGACCGTTCGCCACCCGTTCTGTCGCAGTCGTCCCTGTCGATCATGATGGACCACCATTGGCCCGGCAACGTCCGGGAGTTGCAGAACGCCATCCGGTACGCGCTAGTCAAATGCAAGGGCGACGTCATTGGGCCCAGCCATCTGCCGTCAGAGATCACGGGGGCGGAGCCTCCTGGGGTTCGCGCCCGTCGGCGTCGGTCGCGCAAGCTACGTCGCGAGGAGGTCGCCCAAGCCCTGGCCGAGTGCGGTGGCAACAAGGCCAAGGCGGCACGGCAGCTCGGCGTGGGCAGGGCCACGCTCTACCGATTCCTCGGCGAGACGCATTCCGATCACCCGACGACGGATTCATGACGGGTCCCCCGGGGATTTCCCCGCGCTGTCGATGTCTTTCCACAGGCGCAGGGCACTGGCGGACAAGCCGCCAATGGCACACCGCTTACCGGAGACACGCAAGCCGCCACTGGTACACGAACCGGGGACGCAACGCGATCGCGACTACGGGCCGAACAGCTCGAGCAAACATCCCTCGCCCGGGCGAAGCCGAAGCTTGACGGCGATCTCCGCCCTACCCGCCGGCGCGACGAAGCGCTTGAGTTCGTCGACGTTGACGGCCCGGGCGACGGGTTGGCCCTGAACCGTCGTCGGGATGTAGAGGGTGTCGTACCCAAATGTCACCACGTCCGGATTGAACGCGAGCAAGAACCGGCGCTTCGGGCCGATGAGTAAGACCGCGCGGAGCCGGCCGTCCTCGGTCCGCACCGTCTGCGGGGAAGGGCGGGACCGCCTGAGCATCGGCCCCCATTTCAGGGCCCGTCTCGTGATCCGCCGGACAGCGGCGGTTCGTTCCGGCGACATGGTGTGGTTGGCGGAGGCCAGGCCGCTGTCAGGACGCTCGGCGGCATGGTAGCGGTAGAAGACGACACCGTCGACGAAACCGGCCGCCAGGGACGTCAGGTAGATCACGCTCCATTCGGCCGGGGCGGGCATTCGGATCCGACCGGGCATGGCCAGGGCCTGGATCATCGCCCAGTGTTGCCGGTCAGGGGTCTGGGCGTAGATCTCTGCGAGGGCGTCGGCATGCGTGGGCGGCGCGTCGTATCGGCGATTCCGCAGCTCGCCCGGTCCGGCGTCCTCGGCCAATGGAAAGTTGTCCCACAGGACCATCGGCAGGTCCGCCTGCCTGGCCAAGGCTGCCACGTCCTGACTCAACGAGACGAAGACCGGGTGCCCCGGATCCTGCCGCTGGTACTGCTTGACGATCCGGGCCAGGCGGTCGACCACGTCGAGGAAGGGCGCGTCGTAGACGTAGTGCATGAACAGGGCAGGGTGATGACCGACGCGTTGCACGTTCTGGCCCACGACCGAGGCCGGACTGCTCCTGACGGTGCGATCGGAACGCCCCCCTCGGATGTAGGCGGTCGTTCCGTTGTGCGGCAGGATCACACGAACCGATTGTCGCTGCGCCACGTCCAGCAGCAGGGCGCGGCGGTCGTCCTCGATCGCGTCGGCCACGATCGTGTTGAACCCGAGCGAACGGAGGTGCGCGAAGTCCCCGGTCATGACGTTTCGGGCCTGGTTTTGGAGTTCCGGCACGTAGCTTCGGACGTAGTACCACACGGCCACCGGGTAGATGTCCGGGCGGGATTCCGGACGGGCGGACGTCCGGCCGGGGGAATGCCGGGGAACGCTGGGCGCCTTGAAAAGCTCGCACCCCGCAGCGATAAGACCGGCCGCCAGAACGACCCCGACGATCAGTCGACGCGTGCGGACGGAGGATAATTGCCTGTCTATCACGGTCGGCGCTCCCCGTTTTCGACCGAGTCTGTCGGCGGCGCGGGCTTCTGCGGCGTGTCCGGGCCCTGCGGCCGCTGAAAACCGATCAAGCCGACGTCGCGCACCCCGCTCGGTTTGGGGGGCCGGAAGTAATGATACTGCAAGAGCGGCCGATTGCCCCATCGGATCTCGGCCACCGACAGTCCGTGGAAGGCCAGCTGCCGTCCGGTCCGTTGGGCCCTGATGTGCCAGCGGCGGCCCATGGCCTGGTACCCGCCGGGCGGGTGCCACCCCGGCCTGAACACGAGCCAGTCCGCGACATCCGGGTCGAACAGGTAGTCGGGCAATCGGTCCCATCCCCGTTCAAGGCGGTCGGACGCCTTCAACAGCCCCGCACATCGCCGGTTCGTATGGAACATGATGGGGAACTGTCCATAGCTGGCGTAGACGATGTCGTTGGGCGCGCTGTGTTTGTTCAAGAAATCGACGATGGCCTTGTTCGGCCCGACGAAGGGCTCCTGAAGCTCATGGACGTAGCCCGCCCATTCGGTCTTGAGCTTGGCCTGTAGGATGGCATCGCCACCGGTGACGAATTCCCCATCGAGCCGGTTCTGCCCCACGTTCGCCGGCAGCAGCGCGCACGGCACCGCCGGCAAGAGGTGGGTGACGCTCGCCACGATCGCGACGACATAACCAACGGCGCGGCTGCGGTGATGCAGTTCGCGGACGGCGGCGGCCACCACGATCGCCCCCAGCGGAAACATGTGGACCACATACCGCGGATTGGCCCACAGGAACGCTGGCAGCAGGATCATCGCAGGAACGGCCATACATCCCACCAGGCCGTACGCGCCGCCAATCCGCAGCCGCCCCTTCGCTCTGGCGATCACCAACCCGAGCACGACCACGAAGGGACAGACGAGCTGGTTCAAGATGAACAGCAGCTTGATAGCGGCCTGGCCCGCCGGGGGACGATCGCTGACGTCCTTGCCGGCGCTGACGACGTGATAGATGCCCGCGCCAAAGAACCACGGCAAGGTCAATATTGCGGCGATTGCCGCCGCCACGCCCAACCGGCGCCACGTCTGCCGGTCTCGGCCCCACAACGCCGCGTGCCCGCCCAGCCCGAACGCCACACAAGCGCAGGTGGCGTAGTTCGCGTGGAACAGCAGGGCCATGCCCACCACGAGCATGACGAGCCCGCGGCGCCTGGACAGCTCGGTGTACCCCCAGACAGCCACCAGGGCCGCCACCGACACGATGGCGTAGTAGCGACACTGACGCATCAGCAACAGGTACTGTACGGAGGTGAGCAACAGCACGCCGGCCAGACACGACGCCCATCGATCCCGGATCAGCCGACGCGCGACGGTGTAGGTCAACCCGATCGACGCACACCCCAACAGGGCAAAAAGCAATCGGGCGCCGAGCGATGACTGGCCGAAGATCGCCATCCCAGCGGCTGCGACGTAGTGCATCGCCCACGGCGTCCACGCCCACAACAGCGAGTCGGCCAGTTCGGCGCCCTCCATGGCCGTCGCCAGCAGCCGGCCGTCCCACGCCATGGGCACCCCCGTTCGCAGGATCCCCCTGGCCACCAACGCGCACTCCGCCTCGTCCTGCCACAGACTGCGATCGCCCAGGTTGGGCAACAGCACGACGCATCCCGCCAGGACCAGCCCGACCGAGATCCCCACGTCCCGCCAATCCCGAGCGGCCGCGCGCCCCGAACCCGCAGGTGCCGTAGGCCGTACACGACCGATCCTGCTGCGAGGGTTCTTGGCCCCCTTGGTCATTCATAGCTCCCCGTCACAGGACGCCCGCAGCGTCTCGGGCATGGTGTCGGACCGCAAACGTCGTCTCGATGTCATGGTCGATGACCTGTGTGCTTGCGTGGGGCGGGGCGCGTTACGGCCGTCCTGGTCGGACGGCGACCGCCCGGTGGCTGCATGTGGATCGCAGTGATGTTGCGCGTCCGGCTCGGTCCGGGCGATTGAAAGTAGTGATACCGCAACAGCGGGCGGTTGCCCCAACCGATGTCGCCGACCTGCAAGTTGTGAGCGACCGGGCGGCGGCCGGTTCGGCGGGCACGCTCCCGCCAGCGACGGACCATGGCGTCGTACCCCTCCAGTGGTTGCCACGCCGGCCGAATGATCAGCCAGTCCGCGGCGTTCGGGTCGAACAGGTAATCCGGCAGTTGGTCCCATCCCGGCCGGTCGCGGCTGGATACCTTCAACACGCCCGCACACCGCCGATTCGTGTGGAACATGATGGGCAACGT
>CAYOGX010000500.1:0-4655 GCA_964403235.1 uncultured Planctomycetales bacterium
AAGGCCGGCAAGGTCGTCTTCCACGTGTCGCTGCCGGCCCGTGCCAAGGACCAAAAGGCCGCCAAGCAGGTGCATCGCCTGCACGTGCTGATCAAGAACGAGTGGTAAGGGCCACGAATCGCAATGGACGAACAAGCCATGAGGACCGTAGCCATGAAACGATACTGCGTATGTGCCGCTGTGTGTCTGGCGGGCTGGGCCACGCCGGCAGCCGGCAGGAACGTCGATCTATCGACGATCCCCCCGAGGGACACGGTGCAACTGACCATTTACAACAGTGAGGACCTGACGCTGGTCCGCGAGACGCGCCGGGTCACGTTCAAGAAGGGCGTCAATCCGCTGCAATTCTCGTGGGCCAACACGCTGATCGACCCGACCAGCGTGGACCTGCGCTTCAAGACCCACGCCGATCAGCTCGACCTGATCGACACCACATTTCCGCACGACAAGCCGCAGATGCTGTACTGGAACATCAAGAGCGAGCTGGAGGGCCAGGCGACCGTCGAGATCACGTATTTCACCAGCGGGATCTCGTGGGCGGCTGACTATGTCTGTGTCAGCGATGCGGCCGAGCAGCGGATGTCGTTCGACGGATTCGTCCGCATCACAAACAACTCCGGCGAGGACTACGCCAACGCCCAGGTCCGGATGGTCGTCGGGACGATCAACCTGGTCGAGAAGATCGCCGACTTGGCACGACGAGGGCTGATTACGGCCGAAGAGGCTGACGAGGCGTCGAGAGCCGTCCGACGTCGGGGCGCGGTACCCAAAGACGAAAAGCCGCGGGGGGTGTTGCAAGACGCCTTGTACCTTGGCGCGCGCGTCGCAGAGGCCAAGCCGAAACAGATCATCAAGGAGGGCCTGAGCGAGTACTTCATCTACACCGTCGAAGGCACCGAGACCATCAAGAACACCTGGTCCAAGCGGATGCGGCTGTTCCAGGGCACCAAGGCGCCCTTCCGAATCCAGTACCGCTACCGACCGGCCGAGTACGGCAAGAAAATGGTCCGTGTCTTCCTGCTCCGCAACGACAAGGTCAGCACGCTCGGCACGACGCCATTGCCGGACGGCATGGTACGCCTGTACAGAGACAACGGCCGAGACGGGCTGTCGTTCCTCACCCAGCAACGGATCAAGTACGTGCCAATCGGACAGGAGATCGTGCTGAACCAGGGCCCCGATCCCGAGGTGATCCACGAGTGGGTCATGCTGCGAGGCTGGCGCGACAACTTCTGGTTCAAACGGCAGGGCATCGATGTCCACCGCAGCCCGACCAAGGGCCATCGCATCGAGATCAAGGACACCGTGGCCGGTTGGGACGACAACCAGGCGTGGGTCGAACGGATCCGCAACTACCGGTCCAAGCCGATTGACGTGGAGATCCGCCGGACGTTCACCGGCCACGTGCTGTTCCGCAGCCGCCTGAATCCGAAACTGTACGACTACCGAACGCCGCAGTTCGCGTCCCGCATCGAGCCGGGCCAGAAGAAGGAACTGGCCTATCGCGTCACGTCCCGACAGGGATACAACAAGAAGCAGGACAAGGTGACGCTTCTCGACCTGCGTGACTGAAGCAATTCGGGGATTTCGAGGGGACCTGGGGGGCATTTTGGAATGGCGGGTTGTCGATCGGTCGTCCTGGCCTCAGCCCGCGTTCGGGAGGCGACGTCCTGCCAGCAGCGCGGCCGTGGCGGCGTCGGCAATGATGCGATCCAGCGACTCGGTCATGCATTGCCACGGGATCTTGCGTCTTGGTGGCCGACCCTTGAAGACCAGCCTCGATGCCAACCAGGGGCCGAGCATGTCACCGACACGGACAAATCGGCCGGAGAACACGATCGTGTCCACGCCGCCCATGGTGGCGATGCCGGCCCCACAGGCTTGCAGGATCCGATAACGAAGGATGTCACAGGCCCGTTGGGCGTCGTCCAGGCCGGAGTTGAAAACCTCCTCCAAGGTAGAGGGGCGCCCGAGCAGGCCACGAAGGCCGCTCTGCTGCGTCAAAACCGTGTTGATCTGCTCGGGGCCCCATGCCATTTCGCGGGCGAGGGCAAGGACGATGCTGGGGTCGATCTGGCCGCAGGTCGTCTGGCCCAATATCCCCTCCAAGGGCGTCGCGCCGCCGGTGACCATCATCGGCCTGTTCCCCAACGCAGCCGCGACCTCCGGGCTCGGCTCCAGGCAAACAGACAGGACCCGCACCGATTGGATCGTCCGCGCCGCCCGCCAATCTCGCGCGACCCGGGCGCACGCCGCTTCATGAAACAGACCGTGGAAGCCGTAACGACGCAGACCCGGCGATTGGGTCAGATTCGTGTCCACGCCGTAGAGGTGCTCACGGGGAGGCAGGCCCGCAAAAAACGCCGTCTCGAACACCAAGACGATCGGCACGCCGGCGAAGACCTTGTGGCAGCGCCGAATCAGCCCCAGCACCGGAGGCAGATGCAGCGGGGCATGCGGCACGAGCGCTTCGAGCCTGCCCAGCACATCGGCGCTGACAACCCTCGGGCCGTCAAAGATCGACCCGCCGAAGGTCACCCGGATCGCGATCGCGTCCATTGACCCGGCAGGGCCGCCAACTCGGCCGGACCCACGGATCTGTTGCCGTACGCGGGCGAGCCCATCGACCCCGGTATCATGCCCGCGGTAGTCTTCGATCCTCCCGGCCACCACGGGACCCAGCCGAACACCTGGCATGCAGGCATACCCGAGATGGTGTTGACCGGGTTTGAGAACCAAGACGTTCACGCTGAGACTCCTGTCTGTGCCGATCAAGCGGCGTCGGCCAGCATGGCATACGTCTGCCGTGCGATGGCCAGTTCTTCGTTGGTCTGAATGGCAAAGATACGGACCGGACTGTCCTGGCTAGCGACATCCGCGGGCAGTTCGGCGGCGTGCCCGTTGGCTTCGGCGTCGATCTTCAAGCCGAACGCCTCCATATCCGTGCAGACCGCCCAACGCACCTCGGGAACCGTCTCGCCGATGGTGTCGGTGAAGATGACGGCATCGGCCTTGCCCACCACCGCCAGATACGCGCCCAGGTACTTCCGGACCCGCCACGAGTAGACCTGAGCGGTCAGATCCATTCCTCGCACCGGCGCACCGTGTTGCGAGGCGGCCGCCAACACGTCGCGAATGTCCGCCGAGAAACCCGACATGCCCAACACCCCACTCTTGTGATTGAGCAGCTTCTCGACCGTGCCATCGTCCCCGTTTGCCAGCGTCAGCAGTCGAAGGACCACCCCCGGGTCAAGGTCACCGCACCGCGTGCTCATCATCAGGCCCTGCAACGGGGAATAGCCCATCGTGTTGTCGACCGATCGGCCATTGACGACCGCACACAGACTCGCACCGCCGCTGCCCAGATGACAACTGACGGCATTGAGCCGATCGAGCGGCCGGCCCAGCAACCGGGCGGCTTCCTGTGCCACGTAGTGATGACTCGTACCGTGGAACCCGTACTTGCGGATGCCCAGACGCTGCGTTAGCGGCTTGGGCAGCGCATAGGTGTATGCGTGCTCCGGGAGCGTCGAATGATAGGCAGTGTCAAACACGACGGTCTGCGGCAGGTCGGCATAACTGCTCCGGCTGGCCCGCAGTAGCTTGATCGCCGGCGGGTTGTGCAACGGGGCCAGGTCTTCGACGGCTCCCAGACCGTCCATCACCGCCTCATCAACAACAGCATGGTCGTTAAAGCGTGTGCCGCCGTGCACCAGCCGATGACCGACCGCCTCGGGCATGAGCCCCGGGTCCTGCCGGAGCAGCCCGATGACCTGCTCGAAGGCGACGGCATGATCGGGCATTTCCACGATGAGGGTGCGCTCGACCCCCTTGGCGCGATGGATGATCCGAGCGGGCTCGGCCGTCGGCGGTCCCACGCGTTGCGCCTCGCCGCCGGCCAGCTCGACCTCCGACGGCATGTCGATCAGCCGATACTTCAGCGAGCTGCTGCCACAGTTGAAGACCAGTACGTTCATGAGCAGGCGACTCCCACCAGTCGGGGGCTAGATCTCGTCTGACGTCCATCCGCAAACCGGCACACCGATCAGACCGTGCACGATGGCGGCCGTTCCGTAGACCGCCTCGACGATCTTGTTCGTCTCGACCGACTCGTTCGGCCTGTGGACCAGGGCCTCCTCGCCAGGTCCGTAACCGACCGTCGGAACGCCGAACTCGCCCACGAGCAGATGGCCCGCCGTACCCATGCCAAGCCGGCCGAGGCGCCACTTGCCCGGGCGGACCTCGCAGCCCGCCGCCGCCAGGCAATGGCGCGACCGCTCCATCAGGGGACAAAACGGATCGGTCGACCACGCGTTCGTCACCCGACGGACCATGGTCGTCTGACCCGTGTAGAGGCGGTGGTTCTCCTGGCGGACCGCAACGTCCACCGCCACCGCTCCGGACGTCTGGGTGGCCAGCGAGGCGGTATGCCTGACCTGGGTCAGCACGTCGTCGACGTCCTCGGTCGGACCCATCCGTCGATCCATACGAATCGTTGCGCGACGGTGACCCGAGAGGTCCTCAAACAAAGGCGGGCAGGCGGCCGCTGTTTCGAGGGCTTCGGGCCGATGCGTCCGGCGACAGCACGATTCGAGGTCGGTAAAGATCGCCCACGCCGCGTCGTCCACATGGAACGGGTTGGGCCACTCAACGGT
>CAYOGX010000501.1:0-4644 GCA_964403235.1 uncultured Planctomycetales bacterium
CTGCACGGCCCCGTGCGGCGGCACCGGCCGGCGGCCGAATCGGCACTCGATGCGCTTGCGACCCGACAGGATCATCTCCAGGTATCGGGGCAGCAGGATGGCCAGGTGGTGCTGCATCTCGATCGCCCGGCTAGCCGGCCGGGCCCGAGCGCCTCGTCTGTTTCAACACGACGTGCTTGCCGTGGCAGTCGGTGCAGATGCTTCGATGGGTGATGGGCCGGCCGTTGGGACGGGTCTTGCCCAACCACTTGGTACGAAACGCCGCCACCTTGTCCGGGTGCTTGTGATCGCCGTGACAGGTCTTGCAGAACTTCTCGACCTCGGCCCGCCCGAACTTGATGTCCGCCCGCGTCATGCCCTGTTCGTCCTGGATGTGCTGGACCGACTCGCCGTGGCACTTCGCGCAGGTGACCTCGTGCTTCAGGTGCGTGGTCACCAGCTCCTCGCCCGCCAGGTCGACGTGGCAGACGTTGCAGTGCTCATTCGTGGCCTTGGTCAGCCACGGATACTTGCCGCCCTTGCCCAGCCGTCGCAGTCGGACGCGCCGGGCCATGATCTGCATCTTCTTGTACTCATCGCCCGCATGCGTCTGCAGGCCAATCGCACCGCGCATGAACGACTTGTCGCGGAAATCCGCCACCTTGTGGCCGTTCAGCGTCGCGCTGATGTGATCGGACTCGCAGCGGATGACGGCCTTGTTCCAGTCGTTCTTCTTGAGGTGCTTCTCGTCGGGCACCTTGGACTTGAACCCGTTCGACCAGATGCTGCCCGTCTTGGCGTCAGGGTAGTCGAGGATGTCGAACTGGCAGCCCATCTTGCCCGGCGCCCTGCGGAACCAGATGCCGCTGTTGGCGGGCCAGACCACCTTGAACTCGACCTCCAGCTCGAAGTCGTCGTACTGCACCCGCGTCATCAGGTCGCCCGGCCGGCCCTGCTCGTCTTGCGTGCCGATCAGGATGCCGTCCTTGACCGTCCACTTGCCGTCGCCGACGGGCTTCCATCCCGACAGGTCCTTGCCGTTGAACAAGTCGATCCAATCGGACGCCTTGCCCGTCTCTCCCGACGCGATCGACATCCACGCCACACCCAAGCACCCCAACGCGATGCAGACTCTAGTCATGCCTTCAGACCTCGTCTTGTGGTCCCTGACGGTTCGTGCGCACGATCCGAGCCGCGCCCGTCAGGAAGCGAAACACGGCGTCCGCAGCTCAGCCCGGGTGACCAAGGCGCGAGTCGCCTACACCCAGTCGAACGTCTTGAGCCACTGGTAGTCCGGCGGCAGGTTGGCGTACATGAAATTGCCGTCGGCCTCGATCTGGGCCAGTTCCGTATCGGTCAGCGGCTCCTTGTTGTAGCTAGTCTGAACGTTCCTCTCGACCTCGTCGACCGTGGTCATGCCCGGGACCATCGCCGTCAGGTACGGGTTGCTCAGGATCTTGCGGATGCCCAGTGCCGCGCTGCGGTAGTCGTCCTCGTAGCCCTTGCCGGTCACTGGGAACTTGGCCCCATGCCGGAACAGCGACCCGCCGCCGAACGGCTTGATGGTGACCACCCCGACGTTCGCCATCTTGGCCGCCTGGAAGAAGCTCTTCTTGGCGGTTCCATGGATCGTGACCTTCTTCATCTTGCTCTTGGGCGTTAGCGGCATGATGACCATCGCGAACTCGGGGAAGGTCTCGAACACGTGCTGTAGGAACGGCCCGGTGTGGCTCGACATGCCCAGCCACCGCACCTTGCCCTGCTTGTGGGCCTTCTCGAACGCCTCAACGACGGGAACGATTTCTTCGTCGGTGTGCTTGCCGTCCGTCTTTGCCTGTGGGCGGAAGATGTCGATGTAGTCGCTCTGGAGCCGGCGGAGCCCCTCGTCGATCTCGTGCATCTGCGCCTTGACGTTGCGGTTCTTCTCGTCCCGCATGCACAGGATGTGGTCCGAATAGCCGACGTACATCTTGTCGCGTCGGCCCTTGAGCGCCTCGCCGTACGCCAGGGCCTCGGCCGGCGTGGTCAGGTCGACGTAGTTGATGCCCAGCTCGATGCACTTGCTGACGACGGCCGTGCGGTTCTGCTTGACGTCCTCGGGGCACTTGTCGTCGGCGAAGGTGGCCCAGAATCGCTTCCCCTCGCGGTCCTTCCAGTGCCCGCCCAGGCTCAGCTCGCTGATCATCAGGTCGCTCTTGCCCAACTTGCGGTAGTGCATCTTGGGGTGGTAGTTGAGCGCGTGGGTTGCGGCGTGGCTCTCGGACGGCTTGCCCGTTTCGCCTTTCTTGGCCTGTTCGCACCCCGCCGCCGTCAGCGCAAGGCCCGCCGCCGCCAGCGAGCCGTCTTTGACAAACTGCCGCCTGGTTACCCTGTCGTCCTTCATCCTGTGTTCCTCCGTACCCTTGGCTCGCGTCATCGTCAGGGATCGACCACAGTTACGACCCGGCCCCCGCTCAATCGCTTAGGGCCCGCCGAGCGGACCCTAGTGCTCTCCAGCTTAGCCGTTCCCCGAGCGAATGCAACCCGAACGCCGCTGGCGCCGGCGATCCCGGGCTCGTTGACATCCAACCGGCCCGCGGCATAATGGCCTCCAGACTCCCTCATCGGGCAGGAGCCGTGCGTTCACGATGGCCATCGTCACCTTCACAACCGATTTCGGCCAGCGAGATCACTACGTCGCTGCCATGAAGGGCATCATCCTCCAGATCGCCCCGAAGACGCCTCTGATCGACGTCACTCATCAGATCGAGCCGCAGGGCGTGCTGCGCGCGGCCTTCGTCGTCCGCCAGATCTGGTCGAGTTTCCCGCGCGGCACCGTTCACGTCGTCGTCGTCGACCCCGGCGTGGGGACCGAGCGTCGCATCATCGTCGCTCAGTACGCTGGTCAGACCGTCGTTTGCCCCGACAACGGCATCGTCTCGCTCTTGCACCGTGACATGCCGCTCGAGATGCTCCGAACCGTCGCCAACCGCAGACTGTTCTCGCAGGCCGAACCCTCCACGACCTTCCACGGCCGGGACATCATCGCCCCCATCGCCGGCCACCTCAGCCGGGGCATCAAGCTGACCGAGATCGGACCGCCCACCGACCAGCTCGAAATCCTCGACATGCTCAAACCCGAGCGAATGCCCGATCGCTCCGTCCGCGGCGAGGTCATCTATGTGGATGGGTTTGGCAATCTCGTGACGAACCTGACCCGCGACGACCTGGCCCACACCTTCGTCGCCCTCCCAGACGCCCACGTCTGGCTGGGCGACCACGACGTCGGTCAGATCCAGCAGACCTATGCCCAGGTCGAATCGGGCGAGCCGTTGGCCCTGGTCGGTAGCGTCGGCCTGCTCGAGATCGCCGTCAATTCCGGCAACGCCGCCGAGCGCTTCAAAGCGGACACCGGCATCGTCGTCACCGTCAAGTGAATCCCGTCGACAGGGGTCCGGCCCTGATGATCCAACCCGCCGAGCCGACCACAAGGGGTCACGTCTGATGGCACCACGCATCCCGGGCGTCTTTGTGACCGGTACGGACTTCGGCGTGGGTAAGACCGTCGTCGCCGCGGGGCTAGCGATGCTGTGGCGTCGACAGGGAAGACGGGTGGGCGTCTTCAAACCCATCGCCACCGGATGCGTCCGCCGCGTCCGACTGGGACTGATCGCCCGGGACGCCGAGTGCCTTGCCTACTGCGCCGGGACCGATCTGCCCCTCGACGTCATCAATCCGATTCACTATCGACACCCCGTGGTTCCCACGGCCGCCGCCGACCATGCGCGAACCCCCATCGACTTCGATGCCCTGTGGCGCGCGTACGACCAGATCTGCCACACCAGCGAGGTCGTCATCGTCGAGGGCGTAGGCGGCCTGCTGGTCCCGATCGAGCGCGACCGGACCGTCGCCGACCTGGCCGGCGAGTTCGGGTTCCCGCTGCTCATCGTCGGCCGATCCGGTCTGGGCACCGTCAACCACACGCTGTTGACCATTGAGGCCGCCCGCGCTCGCGATCTGCCCATCGCCGGCGTGGTCCTCAACAACTACAACGCCGACTCACCCTCCCTGGCCGAGGAGACCAACCCCGCCGCCCTCGCCCACTGCGCCAAGATCCCTCCGCCCACGGTCGTGGCCCACGACCCCAAGACCGACGTCAAGACGGGCCAGATCGGCCCGGCCGTCCTCGACGCGCTGAAACGCCTCCGTTTGAAAGGTAAGCCTCTCGCCGGTTAGGCAGCCTGGGTAATGCGACGGAAGAAGTGGGCGCTTTCCTCCGGCAACTGATCCCACTCGAGGTAATCGCGCATCTTCTGCCGGATGAGTTCGGGGGCGTTGGCATTGGGCTCCAGCTCATTGAGCGCTGCATTCCCGACGGCAAAGAACTGCTGCCCCCATGCGTAGTTCATTGCAACAATCCCGGGATCAACTTTGTCCTGGGCCGCTGCCTGTCTCGCGGCTGCTGCTAAGTGCGGTGCGCTAAGTAGGGGGCCGGTCGGGCGGTACAGGGTGTTCGGGTTACCGGTTAGCAGTTCCACCGCGAATGCATTCGCCTGCTTTTCCTCTTCGTCGTCGCTATCATGCTCGACCCTCTCGTCCACGAGGATTGCGTCGGTATCGATGTGGCCGCAAATGATGTGCCCAAGCTCGTGGGCGAGATCGAACAGAAGCCATGCACTGTGTCTT
>CAYOGX010000502.1:0-4639 GCA_964403235.1 uncultured Planctomycetales bacterium
CCGTCTCCAAGCGCCCCCGAGGCACCCGTGTCGAGCGTTCCGGCGAGTGTGGCAAGGTAGTCTGGCCGATACCGCTGGCCCGCGCGATCGGCGCCGCGGGCTTGCCATTTCCCAGCCGGTTCGGGACAATGTGAGGCTGGTGGTCTGCTCTTCCGCTTGCGGTCGGATCGGCTCGGCCGCAGTCATGAGTGACCCTTACCCATAGGACGAGCCAGGAGAGCGGTATTCATGAACGATCTATCCAACGGTGAGGTGACGAGGCGGCGGTTCCTGCAAGGCGCGGCAGCGGCGGCGGGCATGGGCTCGGTGGCCACCGGCCTGGCGGGCGAGCCCAAGTCGGGGAAGCCCAAACTCCCCACGAACACGCTCGGGCGAACGAAGCTGAAGGTGACCAGGGTCACCTATGGCTCGCTGCACACGTCCGGCGGGCGAGGCGAGCAGGTCCTCAAGCTGGTCGTCGACGCGGGCGTCAACATGGTCCACAACCACGCGGGCTACCGAGGCGGAAACGCCATGCGTGCGATGGCCAAGGTCTTTGAAGCCAACCCCGGGATGCGCGACAAGCTGGTGCTTTCCCTCAAGGGCAAAGACAGAAAGCTGGAGCGCGAACTGGACAAGACGCTCACGGCCCTGCACACCGACCACGTGGACGTCTACCTGCCCACGCTTCACAACGCCGACAAGGGCCGGCTGGACGAGCTGAGGAAGGTCCAGGACGGCCTGAAGAAGAAGGGCAAGATCCGGTTCAAGGGCTTCGTCTGTCACGGTGACTTGAACGACGTCTTGGAGATGGTCCTGGCCGACGCGCCTGACTACTTCGACGCGGCCCTGCTCTCGACGCAGATGATCATCGGCGCCAAGGGCAAAACCGCCGGTGACGAGGTCCGCTTCGTCAAGACCTTGGGCGAGCTCAAGAAGCACGGCCTCGGCGTGATTTCCATGAAGAGCAAGGCCCGCGAGGCGATGGCCAAGGGGCCGGACGTCTTCCAGGCGCACTGCAAGACGCTCCTGGCCGGCGGGGCCGATACCGTGCTGTTCACGTTTGCCACCATCCAGCAGGTGGACACGCTCAAGAAGATCGACCTGACGACGACGGCCATGGCGCCGTGGGAACGTCGGCTGGCCGACGCGTTCCACCGAAGCTGCGAGGATGCGTGCCTGATGTGCGGAAAGTGTGCGCGGAGCTGTCCACAGGGCATCCCGGTTAGCGACCTGATGCGGATTCGGATGTATCACGACGAGCATCACGACGTCGGGTACGCCCGCGACACCTACCGCGATCTCGAGGGCGACCTGGCCCGAATGGCCGCCGGCTGCGGGTCGTGTACCGAGTGCAAGGACGTCTGTCCGGTCGGTCTGGCCAGCGCCGAGAAGGTTCGCTACGTGACGTCGCTGTTCGCCTAGTGCGTCGTGACACGTGATTTGATGAACTTGCTCGGATTGGGTGGCCCACCTCTTCAGAGGTGGGGGACACGAATTCCTTGCCGATTCGCGTCCCCCACGGCTAAAGCCATGGGCCACCCACCGAGAAGGTTCGCTACGTGACGTCGCTGTTCGCCTAGGTAAACCGGCGATGCGTCGCCGACGTCGCGAAGACGTGAGACGGACGAACGGGTATGTGCGAGGCGGGCTGCAAGCATGCGGCCCGCCTCTTCGTACATAGCAAGCCACCCTGTTTAGCCCTTGCCGCAGCCGACAAGGTCGGGGCGGCGGGGGCGGGGCCGCATGCGGCCCCACTGACCAATCACAACGCCGCGGATGACGGGCGAGTCAAGTAACGGGGTACTGATGAACGACCAATCCAACGACGAGGTGACCAGACGGCGGTTCTTGCAGGGCGCAGCGGCTGTGGGGGTGGGGTCGGTCGCCACCGGTCTGGCCGGCGAGGCCGGTCCCGCCGCGCCGAAGTTCCCGACCCACCTTCTCGGCCGAACGAAGCTGCGCGTCTCCAGGATCGGCATCGGCGGCAGGAGCAAGCGCGTCCTGAAGCTCGCCGTCGAGGCCGGCATCAACCTGGTCCACAGCTCCACACAGTACGAGCGCGGCCGGGCCATCCGCGCCCTGGGCGCGACCTTCGCCAAGAACCCCGGCCTGCGCGACAAGCTCGTGCTCTGTCTGAAGGGCAAGCTCAAGGACCTCGAGGGCGAGCTGGACCACATGCTCCGGTGCCTGCACACCGATCACGCCGACGTCTACCTGCCGATGCTCGTCAAGCCAGACGAGCGGCGCCTCGAGCACTTGATGACGGTGCAGGATGCCCTCCAGAAGAAGGGCAAGATCCGGTTCAAGGGCTTCGTGTGCCACAGCAGTTTGAGCGACGTGTTCGAGATGATCCTGGCCAAGGCGCCGGGCTACTTCGACGCGGCCCTGGTCGCAACGCGGATGCTCATCGCGGCCAAGTATGGGAAGGGCGGCGAGGTCGGTCGCTACGTCAAGAACCTCGCCAAGCTCAAGGCGCAGGGCCTGGGCGTGATCTCGATGAAGAGCCGGTCCGGACAGGCGATGGCCCAGGGCGCGAAGGTCTTCCAGGCTCACTGCAAGACCGTCCTGGCCGGCGGGGCCGATACCGTGCTGTTCACGTTCGCCAACGTCCAGCAGGTCCACACGGTCAAGGGGCTGGATCTGAGCACGACGGCGATGTCTGACACCGAACGCCACCTGGCCGACGCATTCCACCGGAGCAACGGAAAGGCGTGCCTGATGTGCGGACGGTGCACGCAGAGTTGTCCGCGCGGCCTGCCCGTTGGCGACCTGATGCGGATTCGCATGTACCACGACGAATACGGCGACGTCGAATACGCACAGGAGACGTATCGCGAGTTGGATGGCGACCCGGCGCGGATGGCAGCCGCCTGCGAGTCATGCACGGCATGCAGCAACGCCTGCCCGATCGGGCTGGCCGGCGCGCAGACCGTTCGCTACGTGACGTCGCTGTTCGCATAGTCGCACGAGTGGCACGGGCTTCCAGCCCGTGATTTGGGTCGAAACAACGCGACGGGTGGTGTGGAGGGTGGCACGGTCAAGCGACGCCGAGGAACGAGGCGGAGCTTGGCCGTGGGTACTCGTAATCAGGCACACGGCCAAGCTTCGCTTGACCGTGCCACCCCGCTGGCGTTGCCATGGGTGAACCCACAGTGGTCGCGGAGAAACGATGCCACGTCCCGCCAGCATCACGACCGACATGTTCGATTACACGTTCGGCCCATCGCGCCAGGAGAAGCTGGCGTTGTTCCGGCGCGTCGGGTTTCGCCACGTCCACTGGTGCGACGACTGGGACAACGAGCGGCACTACAGCCGGCGGGACATGAACGCGTTCGCCGAGCGGCTCGCGGCGGCCGGCCTGCAGTGCATCGACGTCCACGGGACGGCCACGCGACGCGCGCGGATCGACGCGCCCGATCCCGACGACCACGCACTGTACGTCCGGCTGCTGAGGAACCGGATCGAGTTCTGCGCCGCCGTCGGCGGTGACGCCGTGGTGGTCCATCCCCCCAGCCAGGGCCGAACGGGCTTCGTCGGGCGCGATCGACTTCGCCGGACGACGCGGGCCTTCGACACCGTCCGCAAGCTGTGCGACAAGACGGGCGTCCGGTTGGCCGTCGAGAACATGGGCAACCGGAGCAGCTTCAGCGTCGACATCCTCGATTGGTTCCTGAATCGATACCCCGCGGACTTCGTGGGCTGGTGTTTCGATTCGGGCCACAGCCACCAGGCCGGCGACTGCCAACGCCTGTATGGCTTCGCCGAGCGTCTGATCGCCCTGCACCTTCACGACAACCACGGCCAGGACGACGAGCATCAACCCCCGTTCTTCGGCACGATCGATTGGCCGACCACCATGCAGTGGCTCGACCAGACCGGCTACGCCAAGCCCATCAACTTCGAGATCACCCACCGCACCCACCTTTTCGATGGCACGATGCACCAATACATCCGCTACGCCCGCGAAAGCGTCGTCAAGGCGATGAACCTGATGCCGTAGCTCGGCCGGACGGCGCATGTCCTACTCGCCATGTTGCTCATAGCGGTTTACAGTAGGCTTGAGATCTGGTACTATTCGGTATCAGAAGACGTTGAGTCTTCACACGTCAGGAGGGAGGTCCGGGCATGCACTTCCTACTGAAGGTGGCATTGGCCGTTTCCGTCGCGTCACTGGGCGTGCTCTTGCCGTTCAATGGGTGTCCGCCGGACGGGGAGATCGAGGTTCAGCCAAGTACCCTCGCCTTTGCGGCATGCGAAGCCGGGGATGACCCGCCCACCCAAACACTCACCATTACGCGCCGGTCGGGCAATGTGTTGCGCGCGGTGGGTTACAGCGTGGAGCCGGACGTCCCGTGGATCACCGTCACGCCAAACGAAGGGGAGATCTGGAAGAGCCCGGAAACGATCACGGTCAGTGTCGCCGTCGATGGATTAGGAGGTGCCGATTCACCCCACACGGGCACCATTACGATTGCCGCTCCCGGAGCGACGAACAACCCGCAGACGGTCGCTGTGACGTTGGACCTCCGCGACCGCAATCTTTGGCTGCCCTACGAAGTGATAGACGCCGAGTACGGCAAGCACCTGGACCGGGTCGTTATGGTCTCGGGAAATCCCCACGAGCTGCACATTTGCGACGCAGTTGCCAAAACGGACA
>CAYOGX010000503.1:0-4632 GCA_964403235.1 uncultured Planctomycetales bacterium
GGCCACCGACTCGACCCGCAGGGGATGGATGGCGAACAGCAGGGCAGCCAGGGCAGCCGCGACGTCCAGGCCCACGTCGAGCCCCGTCCCGCGCCGGGCCATGCCCAGATGTAAGAGGTGCCGCGCGATCCAGAAGAACATGGCGGCCGCAGCGACGTGAAGCAACAGCGAGGTCAAGTGAAACCCCCACGGGTCCATGCCCCAGAACGTGCAGTTCAGGGCGTAGGACATCCACGTCAGGGGCTGAAAATGGCACATGTGACGCGTGGTGAACATCCACTTGATCTGGTGCCACGCGAACCCGCGGTAGGAGCCGTGCCCCAACAAGACGCGGGGATCGTCCCAATTCACGAACCCGTTCTCGAGAACGGGCAGATAGACCAGGAAGGTCACGGTCACGACTACCGCCATCATCACCCAGCTGACGGGGTTCGGTGGGGGCAGCGTCCGTGTTGAAACCAACGTGCGGCCAATCGATTCGGCTTCTGAGGGCGCGCCCGTCGGTTGGGATGAAGACGGCTGGCTGGACGCGGGAGCCATGGTCACAGTCTATGACGACCCGGTCGAATTTGGCAACCCCGCCGGTCAGCGGGACAAGGGGTGCCGGGCGTGTTGATGGCGGAACGGGATTGCGGTTACCATGCCGATCGCGATCGTTGGCGGCATGCGTTGGGTGCGCGGGCCCTCAAGCCCGCATCGCCGGCTTTGCAGGCAAGAGCAAGAACAGTGGCAGATCAGAGCGAGCAACAACAGCACTACCAGGATCGGCTGAAGAAGCTGGCAAAGCTGCGCGAGCTCGGCGTCGATCCGTACGGCGAGCGGTTCGCGGAGACCGAGGCCTTCGCGGACGTCCGTCGTCGGGCCGAGGCCCTGGACCTCGAGGCCGGTCAGTCCGCCGAGGACGAGCGGACTCGGGCGGCCGGGCGGATCATGCTGCTGCGGATGTTCGGCAGCCTGGTCTTCCTGACGGTGCGCGACCGGAGCGGCGACATCCAGGTGGGCCTGAGCAAGAAGGCCGTCCGCGACGACTGGCCCGCCATCAAGCAGCTCGATCTGGGCGACCTGATCGCGGTCGAGGGCTACCTGGGCAAGACCAAGACCGGCGAGATCACGATCTGGGCCGATGCGTTCCGACTGCTGTGCAAGTCGTTGCGCCCGCCGCCGGAGAAATACCACGGCCTGGTGGACGTCGAATGGCGGTATCGGCACCGGTACGTCGACCTGTTCGCCAACCCGGACGTCCGCGACGCGTTCGTGACGCGGAGCGTCATCGTCGACCACGTCCGCAGCTACCTCAGCGAGCGGGGGTTTCTGGAGGTCGAGACGCCGATGCTCCAGCCGATCTACGGCGGGGCGGAGGCCAGGCCCTTCACCACGCACCACAACACGCTGGACATCGACCTGTTCCTGCGGATTAGCCCGGAGCTCTACCTCAAGCGGCTGCTGGTCGGCGGGCTGGAGCGGGTCTTCGAGATCAACCGCAACTTCCGCAACGAGGGCATCAGCACGCGGCACAACCCCGAGTTCACCATGCTTGAAATATATCAGGCCTACGGTGACTACAACGATATGATGGACCTGACCGAGGGCATGGTCGTCTCGGCGATCGAGCGGATCGGCGGGGGGTTCGTCCGCTCGTTCGGCGAGATCCAGATCGATTTCACGCCCCCCTGGCCGCGGCGGACGTACGCCGAGTGCCTGGCCGAATACGCCGGGGTAGCCATGAGTGACATCGCGGCCGTTCGCGCCAAGGCCGACGAGCTCGGGATCAAGTATTCGCATCTCGCCGACGCCGTGGTCGTCCAGGAGGTCTTCGAGGCCGCCGTCGAGCCCAAGCTAGTCAACCCGACCTTCGTAAAGGACTACCCCGCGCCGCTGTGCCCGCTGACGCGGCGGTGCCCGGACGACCCGTCGAAGGCCCTGCGGTTCGAGGTCTTCGCCGTCGGTATGGAGTTGGGCAACGCGTACACGGAGCTGAACGATCCGGCCGTCCAGGCCGAGACCCTCCGTACGCAACTGGAAGGTCAAACCGAGACGATGGCCGTCATGGACGAAGACTTCATCCTGTCGCTTCAATACGGCATGCCCCCGGCCGGCGGCCTGGGGATCGGCATCGACCGGTTGGTGATGCTGCTGACGGGTTGCCCGAGCATCCGCGACGTAATCCTGTTTCCGCTGCAAAGACCGCGCGCGACTGCGGACGACACCCCGCGCGGGTCCACGGACGAGAACCCGGCGGATCGACCATAGCCATGCCTGACAAGACGAGCTCAGCCACCGAGATGAGCAACGCCGGGTCGGTCGGTGACGAACGGCCGGGCGTCGTTCTAGAGGTCCAGCGCGCCGTGGTCCTCGTCCACGGTTTCGTTCATGCCGCAGCGGTCATCCCGTTGGGCATACTGATGTGGGCGGTGGTGGGCACCTCCAAGGTGCACGTTGCGGCGTTGTGGGTGGGCGTGATAGTCCTGGCCGCCGTCCCCCACGTTTTGCTAGCTGGGTTCGAGCTGTACCTGTCCGCGCAGGTTGGACGGCGATTGGCACGGCTGGTCCGTTTGGTGGTGGGGGTTTACGCCTCGCTCGCGCTGGTCGTGCTGGTGGACATGATCGTGCCGATCTGGCAGGTACGGCCTGCATACGCGGTGTGGCTGTCGTTCCTGACGTTCGGCTCGACCTTGGGCAATGCCCCGGAATTGGCGGTCGGGCTGCAGGCGTTACTGGCGCTGAGCGCGGTGGTGCTGACCTGTGCGGTCGGCCGACGGACGCTGATCGCGGCCGCGCCCGCATGGTTGGGCCCGTGGCTGTTGAGCCATGGCATCCGCGCCGTGGTGGGGGCGGCCTACTATCTGGTCTACGACCTGGGGGCCGAGCCGCTGTGGCGACGGATCCAGGAGCGCCCCTGGTGTCAGAGGCTGTTCATGACGGGGGGCGGCCCGGTCCGCGTGATCGTGGGCGTATTCGGTGGTCCGGCGCTGGCGGGGGTCGGGGCCGTCATTGGATGGAAGTTGATTCTGCTGGGGCGGTGGTTCATCCCGCCCATCCTGCATCCATTGATGTACCTGGTCGTGGTGGACCTGGTGCTGCTGCCGTTGCTGCCGGTCGCTTCGGCGGGGGTGATCTGGCTATATCGGAGGGTGGCCGCCCGGAGCGAGGCGTGGGTGTTCGTGGCCTCGCCGATCTTCGTGGCCTTAGCGATACCGGCGGCGTTGGTGTTGTGCTGGCTGGCCCTTCATCGAGGGTTGGTGCGGACCGCTCTGGGGGTGGGCCGATGGCAGATCGGACCCGCCAACGCGGTCGTGCAGGGTGCGGTGGGGGCGGTGTGGGTCCATCTGGCCACGTGGATCGTGGTCACGGCGTTCAATGCCCAGACGGGCCTGATGCTGATCGGGCAGGAGGTGCCGGGGGCGGCGCTGTTTAAGCGCCATTTCCGCACGCCCGTTCTGAGGTTGCCACCGGAGATGCAGCGGAACCGCGAGCACGTGAAGCCCATCCTCCTCAACCTGGCCGTAAACCAGGACAACCTACGCGCGTTTCAGGACTACACGATGCTGACGGGCGAGAGCCCGGACGCTGGGCAGGAGCGGTTCAGCCTCCTGTCGGAATGGACCCAGCGTCAGTTGACGGGCCTGCCGTGGTACTACAGCCCGACCGAGTTCGA
Organism: uncultured Planctomycetales bacterium; assembly: GCA_964403235.1. GTDB lineage: Bacteria > Planctomycetota > Phycisphaerae > UBA1845 > JAFGLZ01 > JAFGLZ01. The sequence goes on from CAYOGX010000503.1 coordinate 3,656, forward strand.
GGAGGACCGCGTCGAGCGATGCGTCGTCTTCTGGGGGTGCCTGCTGCTAGCCGCGATGACGCTGATCCGCTGGCCGGGGCTCCACGCGGTCTTGCCACACGTCGTGCTGCGCGGCGGGGTGTGCGTGCTCCGCATCGCCGCGCCGACCTGGCTGTTGGCCGCGTGCCTGGTGGGCACCTCGGGACGCCCGGACATGATCGCCATGATCGCCGGTCTGGCGTTGGTGGGCTTGGCTGTGTTGGCCGTGGCATACTGGCTGGGGTGGGTGATCAGCCGCAGCGTCGGGGCCACGCGGCACTACGCGCCGTTCATCGCCACGCGCCTACTCCAGAAGCGGCGGATCGCGTTCTTCGCCATCGGTGCGGTCACGTTGTGCGTGGCTATGGTGCTGATCGTCATCAGCGTCATGGGCGGGTTCCTCGATCTGGTCCGCGACCGATCGCGCGGGCTGCTGGGCGATCTGATTATGGAGAACCGGTCGCTGCGAGGCTTTGCGGGGTACCAGGAGTTCAGCGACCGGATCAAGCGGCTCCGCGACGAGAACGGTCAGCCCATCGTCGTCGAGGCCACGCCCGTCATCTACACGTACGGCGTGTTGCGGTTTCCCGTCTCGAAGGTCACCAATATGGTTCGGGTGGTAGGCATTCGTCTGGACGAGAGCGTGCGGGTGACGCGTTTCGGCCCGAGCCTGAACTTCGAGAAGTACTACCCGGGGACGACGACGCTCGGCAAGCAGCAGCAGCCGTATTGGGGTCGAGACGCCAGGGGGCTGCCCGTGCTGCCGCCGGATCTGGAGGCCGCCCGCGTCAAGGGGATGGCCACCATCACCGATCCGGCCGAGCGGGCGCTGTGTGAACGCGAGGCCGGCCAGGAGTATCCCGGCCCGCCCAGTCCTGACGGGTGGGCGCCGTACTACCGGAGCGACGTCGCGGAGGCGTACGAAGAGCTAAAGACGATCGCGATCGAGCTCCAGCTCG
>CAYOGX010000504.1:0-4623 GCA_964403235.1 uncultured Planctomycetales bacterium
AATCCCCGATATGGTCGTCCGACGAGACAACCGTCAGCCCGAACGTCCCGGCCACATTCGACGAAATGGTCGGGGGATTGGCGATGCCCGGCGGGCCCCACGTAATCTGCATCGTGCCACTGGTGATGTCAAACTCCAGCGGCATGTCCAGCGCGAGCGCCGGAGCGGCAAGGAAGCACAAGACCCCCAGTGCATGGGCTGGCCTCATCCTTCGTCCTCCTTCGCCCCCGGACTCAGAACCGACTTGGTCGCAACAATGAGAATTGGCCCGTCCGCGCCCTCCACGCAGACTCTACCTGGGGTGACCTCTTACGCCCTTCCACAAATCAAATATACACCAGTCCAGGATCTTTGTCAAGGCTGCTCACTCATGAATCCGCCAAAACAGCCGAACCCGCCCAATGCCGGTTCCGATGTCCGAATTAAGACATGGGGGGTGGTCGACTCCCCTGACGTCGCCGGCGAATCGAGTCGTACGACTGTCTGCCTATCTCCCACCGCGGCGGCCCGGGCCCACCGGGCCCGACCGAATCGCCCTAATGGCGTTGCGAAAATGCGATGTCCGGGTACCGGCGTGCCTCCTGTTGACTTGGTCGGGCCGGGGGGTTGGTTGAAGCGGATGGGTCCGGCTTGCACGCCAATCACGACGCGCCTAGACTGACCCGCGACGCTACGATCGCTTCACCGGGTGGCATCGGCACTCGAGCTGGCTGGGGGATGTTTTGACCAACGACGGTTGGGGACTTGAAGATGGCGGCGCTACATGTGTTTGTCTGTTCGATCGTGATGGTGATGGTCCTGTGGGTGGCGGTTGCGCCTGCCGAGGCAACGGCGCCGTCTCTGAAGGTCGATCGTGTGATCGACGTCGCGCCGGCCTGGTCGGGCATCCCGGTCGGCATCACGCTGCTGACCCACGGCGACCGGCAGTTCGTCGCCTTCTATGGCGACGATCGCCGGATGACGGTCGCTGCGCGGCCGCTCGATTCGGACCGGTGGCAGTTCGTCCGGTTGCCGCAGGAGATCGGCTGGGACGCCCACAACTACGTCACCATGACCGTTGACGATCGCGGATACCTTCACGTCAGCGGGAACATGCACGCCATCCCGCTGGTCTACTTCCGATCGACCAAGCCCTACGACATCCACAGCATCGAGCGGGTGCCGATCATGGTCGGCCGGGATGAGACGCGGTCCACGTATCCGCGATTCCTGCGCAGTCCGGAGGACGAGCTGCTGTTCACGTATCGCAGCGGCTACAGCGGCAACGGCAACCAGATCTGGAACGTCTACGACCACGAGACGCAGACCTGGTCCCGATTCCTCGACGAACCGCTGACCCACGGCCAGGGCCAGATGAACGCCTACATCCACGGGCCGGTGCGCGGGCCGGACGGGTTGTACCACATCTGCTGGGTCTGGCGGGATCACGGCGGATGCGAAACGAACCACGACCTATGCTACGCGCGGAGCAAGGACCTGCGCCGCTGGACCCAGAGCGACGGCACGCCGTTGGCCCTGCCGATCACGCTCGACACGGCCGAGGTCGTCGACCCCGTGCCGGCCAAGGGCGGCATGATCAACGGCAACCATCGGATCGGTTTCGACCGGCGGAAGCGGCCGGTCATCAGCTACCACAAGTTCGACGAGGACGGCAAGACGCAGGTCTACAACGCCCGGCTCGAAGACGGGCGATGGAGAATCTACCGGACCACCGATTGGGATTACCGGTGGTATTTCCGCGGCGGCGGCTGCATTCGGTTTGAGATCGCCATCGGCAACATCCACGTCGAGCGCGACGGTGGGCTGGGCCTGTCGTATCGGCACGTCAAGTATGGTTCAGGCACGTGGCGGCTCGACGAGGAGACGTTCCGACCGATCGGCAAGATCGCGCGGCGGCCGACCTTGCCGGCCGAGCTCAATAAGCCCGAGTCCAAGACGCCGGGCATGAAGGTGCGGTGGACCCACGATCGGGGCAAGGCCAAGGAGCGCGGGGTCCAGTACAAGCTGCGTCTCGAGACGCTGGACACGAACCGCGACAAGCCGCGCAAGACCACGCCGCCGCCCACGATGCTGAGGCTGTACAAATTCGTGCCCAACAAGGCAGCACTGGCCAAGGCCAATCCGCACAACCCGAAACGGACCCAAAAAATGCCCAAAGACGCCGACGGCAGGCCGCTCGTCAAGAAGCTCGGCACGATCGAATGCGACATGGTCGAGACCACGCCCATCGTCTTTAAGGGCCGGCTGTACCGGTTCGAGTACGTCCGCGACTTCTATTACAAGCCCAACAAGACGGGCAAGAGCTATTACAGGTTCATCGACGTCGAGACGGGCAAGCCGACGCCCGGCTTTGCGGTCGGTTATCACCTCGGCAGCGCCCACGTCGAGGGCGACACGGTTTACGCCTTCGGCGTCGACAAGTGGGGCGGCGCGACCATGCAGATGTGGTGGAGCAAGGACCTCAAGACCTGGCAGACCCAGACCGCGCTGCACCAGCCGGGCTGGAAGATGTACAACAACTCCGTCTGCAAGGGCCCGAACGGTTATGTGATGGCGATCGAGCTCGGCGATCCGCCGGAGGTGGTCGGAAGCCGGTTCACGATGCGGTTCGCCGAATCGAAGGACCTGCTCGAGTGGCGGTGGCTGGGGCCCGAATGCGTCCATACCAAGGAGCGGTACTCCGCCTGCCCGGCCATCCGCTGGCTGGAGGGCTACTACTACATGATCTATCTCGAGGCCCGCCCGCACGGCACGTACGCGCCCTGGATCGCCCGGTCGCGCGACCTGAAGAAGTGGGAGCTGAGCAAGCTCAACCCCGTCCTGCAGCACGGTCCGGAGGACAAGAAGATCGGGAACCCGAACTTCACGCCCGAGCAGCGTGCCCACATCGCCAAGGCCAAGAACATCAACAACTGCGACGTCGACCTGTGCGATTTCAACGGCAAGACGATCATCGTCTACTGCTGGGGCAACCAGCAGGGCACCGAGTTCCTCGCCCACGCCGTCTACGAGGGCAGCGTGCGGGAGTTCCTGCTGGGGTTCTTTCCGTAGGCACCCTTTTCGAAAAAACTAAAAACCTAGTTGACAGGGGGCCGGGGAGCGTTCATAATACTCCTAAGGATTTAGTTTCAGGCAAGGCCCGGAGCAATGCCCATGCCACGAAAGAAGAACCGCAAACGGCTGACCCCACTGGAGGCGCTCATCATGGACGCGGTCTGGCGCTTGTCCGAGGCGACGGTGCGGCAGGTCAAGGCGCACCTCGATCCGGTCAAGCCGATGGCCTACAACACCGTGCTCACGATGATGCGGATCTTGCGCGACAAGGGGTTTCTTGAGACGGAGCGCAACGGGCGTTCGGACGTGTATCGGCCGGTGGTGACGCGTGAGCAGGCGGCCGGCTGGTCGCTGCACGAGCTGCTGGATCGGTTCTTTGCCGGATCGGCCACCGCGCTGGTCAGCCAGTTGCTCGAGTCGGAGGACCTGAGCGCGCAGGACGTCAAGGAGATCCGTCGCGAGGTGAACAAGCGACTGCGCAGCGGATCGACGTAAGGAACGGGGCGATGGACACGTTCGTGGAAACGGCGAACGGCTTCGGCCAATGGCTGGTCGTGCATCTTCGGCAGATGAGCATCGAGCTGACCATCCTGGCCGGGGTGGTGTTGGCGGTGCTGTATCTCCTGCGGATCCGGTCGCCGGCGTTGCGTCACGCGTTCTGGTGTCTGGTGCTGGCCAAGCCGGTGGCGACGTTCCTGCTGGCTTCGCCGCTGTCGCTGTACTGGTTTCTCCGGCCGCCGCCGGCGCCCGTCGTTCGCCAGGCCGAACCGCCAGCCGTCGTCGAATATGACGCCAGGCCGGTGCAATGGTCCGAGCGGGCGATGTACCCACACCGTCAACCGATCGCGGCACCGATGCCGCCGCGACCGCCCGCGTGGCAGCAGTTGGACCGGCATGGCGCGGTCGCGCTGGGCTGGGTCGTCGTCGCGGTCGGGTTGGGTCTGCGGCTCGTCATCGGGTCCGCGTACGTGAGATTCCTACGCCGGACCTCGACACCACGGCCGACCGGACCGCTGGCCGAACTCGTGGCGGAAGCCGCGAAGACCTTCAGGATCCGCCGGCGCGTGGCCGTCGCTACGTCCGATGTGCCGCACGGCCCCGTCCTGGCCGGCGTCCTCCGACCGGTCATTCTGCTGCCGAATCGGCTGGTGGCGCTCCTGTCGACGGACCAAATGAAACTCATCATCGCGCATGAGCTGGCCCACGTGCGACGGCGTGACAACCTGCTGCTCGTGATACAGCGTCTGGCCGAGATGCTCTTCTTCTTTCACCCGGTGGTGTGGTTTTGCGGATGGGTGATGCGTCGTGAGGCCGAGGCCGCCTGCGACGACGCGGTCGTCAGGGCCTTCGGCGGCTCGACGGCATATGCCGACAGCCTGACACGGGTCGCGGAGATGAAATGCGGCATCACCCGCCGGCTGCTGGTCAACACGTTCGCGGCGGCCGAGTCCAACTTCTCACAGCGGGTGCGGCGGATCCTCGACGAGCGTGTCGGCCGGATGCGGTTCGGGTTGAGCGTCGCGGGGGTGGTCGCGCTGGTCGCGATCGCCTGCGTTGGTCTGCCGACGG
>CAYOGX010000505.1:0-4619 GCA_964403235.1 uncultured Planctomycetales bacterium
AGCTGGTTCGCCTACACCCTCGGGGAGTTCCCCTACACCCGCCCCTGGGGGGAGGCAGCGGGAAGTTTCGGCACCGGGTCCATCCAGGGCCTGTTCCTGGGAATCGTCCGTGCCCTGCCCAACATCTTCTCCGTCTTCCTGATATTCCTTGTGGCGAGACTCCTCGCCCGTCTCGTGAGAAGCTTCTTCGACTCCGTGGAGGCCGGCAAGGTCAGGGCGCCCGGGGTTTTCCCCGAGACGGCCATGCCCACCCGGCTGCCGGCTTCATAGCTGATGAAGCCGAAGCGCGCGAGGACCGCGAGCGCGACCACCCAGGCCACGAAGCCGATGAACCACAACCGCAGCTTCAGCCCGTCGTCGCCCCCGGGCGGAACGAACAGGACCCGTCCAACTCTACGTATCAAGGAATCGCCCGTCCTTCATCTGAACGACACGGTCGGCGGAACCGATGCACTGCTCGTTGTGCGTGATCATGACCACGGTTTGCCCGTCGCGGCGGTTCAGCTCGCCCAGCAACGCGAGCACCTGTTGGGCGTTACCCGAGTCGAGGTTCCCGGTGGGCTCGTCGGCCAGCAGGATTGCCGGCTCGCCCGCCACCGCGCGCGCGATCGCGACCCGCTGCTGCTCGCCCATGGACAGCGCGCCCGGCTTGCGGTCGATCTTGTCGGCCAGCCCGAACCGCTCGAACAGCGCGTCGACCCGACCGTCCGGGCGCTGCCCCCGCAGTTCCATCGCCAGGCGGACGTTGTCGCCGGCCGATATCACCGGCAGCAGGTTAAACCGCTGGAACACGAACCCGATCCTGGCCCGCCGCAGCCGCGTCCGACGCTCGTCCGACAGGTTGAGCGCCTCCACCCCGTCGATCACCAGCGACCGCGCCCGCGTCGGGGTCATCATCAGCCCGATGATGTTCAGGAACGTGCTCTTGCCGCACCCGCTGGGCCCCATGATCACGACGAACTCGCCCCGCCGCAGCTCGAGGCCCAACCCGTGCAACACGGGCGTCACCACCGACCCGCTGCGGTAGCTCTTGTGCACGTCCGCCGCCGCCAGTATCATCTCCGACGAGTCCATTCATCGCCCTCAACAGGGAAAACACCAACAGGCAGGCCCGTCCACACCCGCGAAGTCCCTATGATAGAACTTCCGACAACCGATGCAACCCGACACGGAAATGCGACGCGAGGGCAGGACGGACGGGTGCCGTCGGCAAGCTCGCCTGCCCGGGGCACGCGTTCGCGCGCGAGACCGTCCAATCGAAAACGGCGCTACCCACAAGATCGAGACGTGCCACCTACGCCCTTCGCCGCTTCCGGCGGGAGACCAGACCGCAGAGCGCCAGACCAACGGCGATCGCGGGAAGAAGCGGTGTTGCCGTACCGTCCGCACACTTCCACGTGGCGTGGACGTGCATGTCGCTGTTCATGATGATGGTCGTTGCGTTGTTGTAATCATAGGTGGCGTGGCTCTGATCGTTGGGGAAGTTGGGATCGTAGATCTTCCAGCACCTGAGCTCCTTTTCTCCGTACGGCCAGGCCGTCAGCGTGACCCACGTCCCGGCCTGGAACAGCATGTTGGGACCGGGTTCCGGGTCGATCTCGACCTCTCCCCTGTCGTCGTTTGTTTCGGTCAGCGTCAGCAGGTAGTAAGGGAGGGAGCCCGTATCGAACGACCAGACGGGTCCGGACCGCTGGCCGCAGCAGTTCTTGGCGACCACCTGCCAGTAGTAGACCTTGCCGGTGTCGAGCAGCCCCGGATCGCAGTTCGGCTCGGGCAGGTTCGGGCCCAGAAGCGTCGTCGGCGGATAGTCCGTGCCGAAATAGACGTCGTAGGTCGTGGGGCAGGCGCCTTCCACGAGCCAAACGACGGCATTGTGAAACAACAGTGCGACATCGCCGCCATAAGCCCCCTCATCGAACGCGGCGATGTTGATGCCCACGACACGGTCACCCCGGGTGGCCACCACCGGCGTGCCGTTGTTCCAATCGGCCACCCACCCCGCGCCGGGCCGCAAGCTGACCCATGCCGTGAAATAGTCGCTCAGTGCGGTCACCCCATCCATGATGGGATGGTCCGCATCGAAATTACCCAGGCTCAAGGGGTTCCAGAGGAAGTCGACCGGGCCGTGCACGAACGGCTCATACACGCCCGCGGTGACGAACCGGCCGGCGAGCTCCCAGTCGCCTTCGGTGCCGAAACTCGCCCAGGATTGGATGACCGTTCCGCCGGCGTCGACGTAGTCCGCCAGCACGTTGCCGGTTGCGGTCGGATTGGCCAAATAGTCGTTGGTCATGACGACGACGACGGCATAGGGAGACAGGTCGGCCAGTGTCGGTGTCGCCGTTGTGGCGTCGAAGTAGTCGGCCGCGGCGATATCGGGGAACGCCGTCAAGGCCGTCCGAAGGAGCGTCGGGTCGCCGCCCGTCGTCAACATCAGGATGTCCACCGGGTCGCTCAGCGCGGTGTATCCGGGGGGCACGGTGTAGGTCGAGGGGTCGCGCCCGGGAGACGTCCATCCCTGGGCCACCATCGCCGGGCCGGTTCGTGATGCCCCTCCCGACACGCCCGGCAGGGCGATCGACAACCCGCCCTCGACGAGCCCGTCGTTGTAGCCGGTCACCGCACCGGGGTCCCAGGACAACTGGGTATCGATCGGCACGTCATTGACGTCGTCGGGCGGGTCGGGATTCGTCGGGGCTGGCGGCCTGCAGTCGATGACGTTGACCGAGACGGCCGCCTCGTCGGAATCGCCGCCTTCGGGCGGCGTGCCCCCGTCGTTGGCCTTGAAGGTAAAGCCGTCCGTGCCCGCATAATCCACGTCCGAGGTGTAGGTCACCACGTTGACGCCCTCGGGCAGCGTATAGGGCACGGTCGCGATCGGCGCGTTCGGATCGTTCGGATCGGTCAAGCTGCCGTTGCCGGGCAACGAGGTGACGATGTAGGTCAACGCGCCGGGAGGATCCGGCAGGCCGTCGTCGGAGGCCGGCAATGTGATCTGGGTCGGCGTTTCGGTATGAACCGTCGCGGTGACCGGCGAGGCCCTCGGGGGCCTGGGGCCGCACGAAACGTACGCACTCAGGTCGCTTTCCTGGAAGTCCGCCGGGGTGCCCAGGCCCTCCGACAGCCCTGCCACGCCGCTCGTGGTCGCCATCGCGAGCCACGAAATCCGGATCCGACCGTCGAAGAACATCTCGATCTGGAAGGTGTTCGTGTTGCTCGTGCCGAATTCCGGAACGTTCTGCCAGGTGACGGCCACGCGGTCGCCCAGCTCCCGCCAACTCACCGTCCCGCCGACCGAGGGGTTCAGGTCCGTCAGCAGCCCCGAAATCCGAGGCAGATCGAAGTGATTGGCCAGCAATTCCCGGTACTCCGTGTCGCCGCTGACGAAGGTGACGTACCCGTTGCTTCCCACATAGATGTCGAGGTAGTTCTGGCCGTACAACGACACCAACCCCCCCGAAGGGGTCACCGCCCGGTAGTCGTCGTCGCTCAGGCTGATCGGCGTGCCCCCCGCGGGATCCGTCGGCAGCGCGCTGATCGCTTCGGCGCACGCTTCATACGCGTTGGCCGTGCTGCTCGGCGTCAACGTAACCGAGAGGTTGTTGAGATCCATGTCGCCGACGAACTGCTCCGTGAAGAAGTCGGTCGGCACGTCAGGCGTGGTGACGGTGTAGCAACTGCCTCCGTTGTCGTCCGTCGAGAGGTTGCCGGCCGGGTCCTCGGCGTCAACGGCGTAGAAGTACGTGGTATTGGGCTCGAGGCCGGAGAAGTCTACGGAATGCGATGTCAGATCGGGGTATCCGGAGGCCGCCTCCGTCAGATCGCCGCAGGACAGCCCGTAGCGGACCGTACCGGTGGCGGGCTCGTCGGTATTGAAGGTTACGATGGCCGTCAGCCCATCGACGCTGGCGGCAACGTTGGTGATGACCGGACCAATACAATCCACGGTCGCGGTGTCCTGCACGACCGCGGGATTACCCGTGCCGTCGTCGGCGTCGTTGTAGACGGCCGTCACCGTGTCGCCGTGCGCGACTTGCAGGACGCCGGCTGCGTCCGTTTCGGAAAGCGTCAACATCCCGACGAACTTGGCCGAGTTCGCGGCGGTCTCGGTCAACAACACGTTCTCGCCCGCCGGTTCGGTCACGGAGCTGACGTTGATGGTGACGGTTTCGGCCGTGTCGGGGTCGGCGTTGAGATCACAGTCGACGACCGTGGGTATGAGCGTCGACGTGCAGCCGTAGGCGTCGGCGTCGAGGAAGATCACGCCGGTGGGTGAACAGGTTTGCATGTCCGGCGTGACCGCGAGGGAGAAGACCTGCGGCCCGGACGGTACCGAATAACCGCTGACCTGAATGGTCCAGCTGCCCGTCTCGGGACTGTCGACCACGACCTGCTCGATATTGTTGACGCGATCGGGCCCGGTGCGAACGGCCGGTGCGTCGGGGCTGGCGGGGTTGAGCGCCCAGGGGTAATGGGTCACCGCGCCGCTCGGACTGATGGCCACGATGTCGAGGTCATTGACCAACTCGGGAATCTTGTTGTCCGCGCCGGGGGGATCGTCCCACGCCAGCGTCGCCTTCAAGCCCGGCCTGCCAGCCTGGACGTCCACTATGAACAGC
>CAYOGX010000506.1:0-4615 GCA_964403235.1 uncultured Planctomycetales bacterium
CAGCAGGGAGTTCGCCAGCCCGGTGAGGATCGATGGCGAGCGGCGAGGGGTCGCGACGGCCGCGTCCGGGGCGCTACGGTCGTCGATGACCGGGACGCCGACGAGATCACCCGCCTGCTCGAGATCCGGCGACAACAGGTCGGCGAGGCGTATCGCGAGCACCTGGAGGCCTATTACAAGACAGTGGCCACATTTCAATCCGCCCGGACGACGACCCAATCCACCCGGCCGGCCCCGTAGACTTTGTGTGGGACGACGGGGGTCGCACCGCAGTCATTTCTCGATGTGTCATCGTCCGGACCGTTTCGCACACGAACCGAAGGCAGCTACCGACCTCGGTGCGGACGCGCTTGGGTAGGCGTACCGGTTGGCACCTCGACGTAGGGGTCCAGGATGGTACAATCGGCGTCCCAACCGTCCGACGACGTGCAACGGGGTCCTTGTATGAGCAGGTGTCTGGTGATTCTTAGCTGGTGTCTGGCGGTGGGCTGGCTGAGCGTTGCCACAGCGCGGCCGGCCGCTGGGCCGGCGTCGCGCCCGGCAAAGGCGCGGGCACGGGCGAAGGCACCGGCACGCGCAAAGGCTGCGACAACGGGCAAGGCGGGATCGACGGCGGACCATCGCGTGCAGAAGCGCAAGGCGTCCAATAGGTTTCGTCAGTCGGCGTCGCCGCGTTCCCGGCCGGCCCCCGTAAGCGCCGCACCGACGCCACGCCGGCCGGCCAAGCGCGGGACGGCTCAGTCGGCGAAACGCGTTCGGGCCAAGTCGCCTGTACGAACGGCCGACAAGCGGTCCAAGGCTGCCGCACGCTGGGCCCAGGTGATCAAGTCGCCCGTCAAGGTGGTCGGACCGTCCGGCGTCCAGGAGGTGACGGTGCCGGTGTTCGTCAACGGGCTCGGCATGCGCTTTTCGCGAGTGCCTCCGGGCAAGTTCACGATGGGCTCGCCGGCCACGGAGCGGGGCCGAAACGACGACGAACGGGCCTATCCCACGAGATTCCGGCAGCCGTACTTCATCAGCACGACCGAGGTGACGGTGGGTCAGTGGCGGCGGTTCATCCAGGCCTCGGGTTTCGCGTGGGATCACTGGTCGGAGGTCGCGCTCGTCTCACCGACCGACGACCACCCGATCGTGTACGTCTCCTGGGCAGACGCGGCGGCGTTCTGTAAATGGCTGAGCAAGATCGACCGGGCCGCGTACCGACTGCCTGGCGAGGCGGAGTGGGAATACGCCTGTCGGGCCGGCGCGGCGACGGCGTTCAGCTTCGGCGACGAGCCCCGGCCGGGCCTGATGGCCTACGACGGACGAGAGGTCACGGCGTTTCCGGTGACGGCGTTTCCCGCCAATCGATGGGGACTGTATGGCATGCACGGCAACGTCTGGGAATGGTGCCGTGACTGGTATCGCAAGACCAGCTCCTGGTCCAGACCGACCACGTCGCGCACGGCGCCGCCGCGCGGAGACGCCCGCAACATCCGAAGCGGCTCGTGGCAGGACACGGCGGACTACTGCCGCAGCGCGAACCGAAGCGGCCGATGGCCCGAAGGCCGCTACGAGGATCTGGGATTCCGCGTCGTCAGGACCGGCCCGTGAAGCGAAAACCGGCCAAGCAACGAGCGAAGAAGCCGCGGTCTTCCGGATCGGCCAGGGCATCAGGGGCGTCGCCGTCGAAGGGCCGAGCCGAGCGGGATCACGGCACGCCGTCCCGTCGGATTAGCCGGGCCGACTGGATCTGCGTCGGTGTCCTCCTGGGCGTCACCCTGGTGATCTTCTATCAAGGCCTGTTCGACCGCGTCGGGATGATCCGCGAGGACGCGGCCTATCAGTATCAATGCTTCTACCAGTTCGCGGCCGACGAGGTCCGCGACGGGCGATTCCCGCACTGGAACCCGTTCGCGGTCTGCGGTCTGCCGTTTCACGCGTCGCTGATGGGCGCGGTGCTGTATCCGCTCCGTTGGCCGTTGTTCTTCTTGAGCTGGCCCGTCGGGTACGCCCTGAGTCTGTGGGCCCACTACTTCCTGACGGGGCTGTTCATGTTCGTCTTCATCCGGGCGACGTTGCGGTGTGGTCCGGTGCCGTCGTTGATCGGGGCGGTCAGCTTCGCGTTCGGCGGCTTTACGATGGGGCACCTGACGCATCCGAACTACTTCCAGGCCTATCCGTGGTTCGTCTTGACCGTGTTGCTGGTGACGCAGGCCGTCCAACGGTCGAGCTGGGTCTGGGCGGTGGGCGCGTCGCTCCCCGTCGGATTGCTGGCGTTGATCGGCGCGGTGCACCTGATCCTGATCCTGGGGTTCGGGCTGGTCCTGTGGGCCGTGGCTGAAGCGGCGGTCGGTCTGGTTGCCAGGGCGCGGGGCGGCGAGGCGACGCTGAAGCAAGCGTTGTGGCCGGCGGTGTGCGTCGCCGTCGCGCTGTTGGTTGGCGGGGCGATCGGGATGGCCCAGTTGGACCCGTCGCTGCTGCAAACGAAGCTGAGCGTCCGGTCGGATGTGGATTGGGCGTTCATCACCGAGCTGTGCGCGCACCCGATCCGATCGGCCGTCTTGTTCATCGCACCGTTCTACTGGGGGAACTCTCGATTGGGGTTCTGGGGGGCCGACTCGTTCCATGAGACGTGCTTCTACATGGGGATCGTGCCGCTGATCCTGGCGGGGGTGGCGGTGGTTTTGTGTCCGCGGGATCGATGGGTCAAGCGGTTCGTGGGTCTGTGTGTGATTTCGGCGGCCTTGGCGATGGCCAAGGTGCTGCCGTTTTACTGGGTGCTCTACAAGGTTGTGCCGATGTTCGACCGGCTCCGGAACCCGGTTCGGTTGTTGTGGTGGGTCGAGTTCGGCCTGGCGTGTTTGGCGGCCATCGGACTGCAGCGGCTCGCGTTGGTCGAGAAGGCGCGGCTGCGACGCCAGGCGACGATCGCGGCGGTCGTCGCGGGGCTGGTCGTCGTCGTCGTGAACGTCGGCTGTCTGATCCGGCTGAGTTCGTTGGCGGATGACCCGTCGCCGATGGTCAGGCAAATCCAGCAGCTCGACGGCGTCAGCCGACAGGACGCGGCCCGACGTGCCGTCTTCGTGCAGCGCGTGCCCAAACAGATCATGCAGCAGATGGACACGGTCACGTGGTTGGGGATCGCGGCGGCCTTGGCGTCGAGTGTGGCGTGCGTCGGATTGATCGGTCTTCGCAAGGCGCCGTCCACACTCGGCGGATCGGTGCTCGTCGGCCTGTTGGTGCTCGATCTGGGTATGTTTTCGGGCGGCATGTTCCATCATAGTCTGCGCGATCGCGCGGTGCTGGACGTCCCGCCGCAAGCGAAATACCTGCAGGACCACCTCGGCCTGCAGCGCTATCTATCCCTGCGTGGTCGCAACGCCGAGACGACGCTCCACAGGGGCCTGCTGTTTCGTATCCGGCATGCCATCGCGGGGGGGGTGGGCATCAACCATACGCCTCGCCAGGAGAAGCTGATTGGATTGCTATGGCGACGGTGTCCCAGGCTGCTCAACCTGGGTGGTATTCGTTACATTGTCGCCGACGGTCCGATCAAGGCGGGGCCGATCCGGCCGGTGCGCCAGGGCGACGGGTGGTGCATCAGCGAGAATACGCAGGCGTTCGCCCGCGCTTTCCTGACGAGGCAGGTCCGCACGTTCGACGATCCGAACGCACTGCTGGCCGAGATCCTGATGGGCAAGACCGATCTGTCGGACGTGGCCCTGTTCGAGCAACCGGTCGATCCACTGCCACCCGTCGGGCCGACCGATCGCGCGCGGGGCGAGGTTGCCGACGTCCGGTCGGAGCCCGGCTGGTTTGAGATGCGGACCCGCGCGCCGGGTCCGCGGCAGCTCGTATTGACCGAGACGTACCATCCGCAATGGCGATGCACGATTGACGGGGCACCCACGCCGGTCTATCTGACCGACTGGACGTTCATGTCGGTTCGCGTGCCGGCCGGTGAGTACCAGATCAGGTGGTGGTTCGAGCCGACCCGCTTCAAGCGGGGGCTGGCCATCACGGTAACGGCGCTGGTATTGGTTGTGGGCACGCTCGGTGCCAATTGGATCGTGACGCGCCGGGCAGGCGAGGAGGTCGCTGAGCACTAGTCATGGCGGATACCGACCCAAGGCCCGATTCGACAGACGCCCACGGTGCGGGCGGCGGTGGATCGTCGACGGCCCGATCGTTCGGCGGTCGGCGCGCGCACCGCGCGCCAGCCGGGATGCGGATGAGCGGCATGCGGTGGATCGACCATTGGGTCGGGCTACCGATGTGCTTCGTGTTGGGGCTGTTCCGTGCCCTGTTGCGTGCCGTTTTGCCGATGCGCGACCGGACGATCTCGGGCCAGCGGACGGTGGCGGTCTACAAGTTCTTCGGTTTAGGCAGCATCACCGAGGCGACGCCCATGCTGCGGGCCGTGCGCCAGCGGTACCCCGAGTCGCGACTCGCCTTTGTGACGTTCGATACGAATCGGGCGTTGCTCGAGCGGCTCGACGTGTACACCGACCTGCGGATCATCCGCACCGGCTCGCCGTGGCGGTTCGCGGTCGACGTGTTGGCCCAGATCGTCTGGCTTCGCCGGCATCGCGTCGAGGCGGTCATCGATCTGGAGTTCTTCAGCAAGTTCTCG
>CAYOGX010000507.1:0-4595 GCA_964403235.1 uncultured Planctomycetales bacterium
CGGACACGACGGGCGACGACGAGGGCGTCAACGGGATGGCGGACCTGACGACGGCCGATCAGGTCGAGAACCCCACGACGACGTGGGCGAACACGGACCTGCGGCACAAGAGCGGGGCCAGTATCATCGGCGGCATGGGTGCCACGACGTTCAGCACGGCGACCTATCCCGAGATCGACGTGGCGATCCGCAGCGGGGCGACCCGGGCGACGATCACGGGCAACTGGGACATCGGGGCCGACCAGTTCCCTGCGGCAACGGGCGTGCCGTGGGCCGACCATCACTACCGAATGCGAAGGGCTGGGTAGATGAGAACACTGAAACAATCGACGGCGACAACGCTGAGGTTTGGCCCGTTCGTTGATGACTCGGATGGCAAGACGGCCGAGACCGGCCTGACGATCTCCCAGGCGGATATTCGCCTGTCGAAAGCTGGCGGCGACTTCGCGCAGACGCACGATTCAAGCGGGGCTACGCACGACGAAAACGGCTGGTACTCCCTGCAACTGGACGCCACGGACACCAATACGCTCGGCCTGCTGACGGTAGCGATTGCCGAATCCGGCGCCCTGCCCGTTTGGGAACACTTCACCGTCGTGCCGTCGAACGTCTACGATTCCCTGGTCGGCAACAGTGACAAGCTCCAGGTTGACGCCACCCAGGTCGAGGGTTCCGACGCGACCGACCAGATCAACGCTGCGTGCGATACGGCCCTGACGGACTATGACGCGCCTACGAAAGCCGAAATGGACGCGGCCTTCACCGAGATCAAGGGCGCAACGTGGGCCAGCGGGACGGATACGCTCGAAGCCATCCGCGACCGGGGCGATGCGGCCTGGATCACAGCGACGGGCTTCTCGACATTCGACCCGACGAGCGACACGATCCTGATCGCAGACGGCGGCATCACGGCGGCGAAGTTCGGCGCGGGCGCGATTGACGCGGCGGCCCTGGCGGCGGACGCGGGCAACGAAATTGCCGACGCCGTCCTCACGCGAGGCGTGAGTAACGTCGAGGATTCGGCCGACGCGCATTCGCTCTGCACCGTCGTCCTGGCTTGCCTGGAATCGTCCCTGTCCGGCACGACGTGGACGATCAAAAAGACTGATGGCAGCACGACGTTCACGACGAAAACGGTCACGACGGACGAAGAGGCTGACCCGATTACGGCGGTGACATGATGGCCGCCGGATTCGCAAGAGGGCCGATTCTCGGACTGGTCTGCCACTGGCTGAGCGCCCTTGTCGGCAGCGGCGCGACCTACGTGGCGGCGAACACCCGGCGGCACATGGGCGTCAAATGCGATACCCGGCATGTTCTGCACGTTGCTTGCGATACGCGACGCGACTTGGACGTTGACGAGGGCACGCGATGAGACAATACAAGCAAGGCGAGACCGTTGTTCTCACGGGTTACTTCACCGACAAGCACAACGCCGCGGCGGACCCGTCGGTGTCCAAGAAGGTCCGCATCGCCGATCCGACGAACACGCTGGTTGCCCTGTCAGGTTCGGCAACTGAGGACGATCTGGTGACGGACGGCAGCACGGGCTACTGGAAGTATGCCTATGACCTGGCTGCCGACGCCATGCTCGGCAAGTGGGATTTCGAGTTGATCGGTACGGACGGCGACGGCAACGACGTGAGCATGGGCGAGGGGGCGTTCGAGGTCATCAAGCGGATCGGCACGTGACGGACGTAGGTACGCCGCAATTCGAGGCGGCGGCGCTCCGCTTGATTCAGGCCGACAAGAGCAGGCCCGCCCTGTGGGGCTGGATACGCCAGCACTTCGGCGTAACCCTACCACACAAGGCGTTCACACCCGCCCATTCGACCCCGCTGGACTTTGTTGCCGATGCCTTCTTTCATCCGGGCAAGGACGTGGCTGCCTGGGCGAACCGTTCGGGCATCAAGACGCTGGGCGCATCGATACTCGCGGCGCTCGATTTCACGGTCAATGACGGACTCCAGGCCCGGGTGCTGTCAGGTTCTGAAGACCAGTCGAAGAACCTCTATGGCTACTGGCGGACGTGGTGCGAAGGGCCGCTGGCGTGGCGCGTCTCAGGGGATGTGAAAAAGCTGTTGACCCGCGTGGGCGGCGGGCAGTTCGAAATCCTGGCGGCGTCCCAAAAGAAGGTCCGCGGCGGCAAGGTCCAGAGGCTCTACGAAGACGAACTGGACGAGATCGACCCTGAGATCGACGAGGCCGCCGTCGGCATGATCGACTCACGCCCCGCGATGCCCGGGCGGACGGTCTACTTGTCCACATGGCACCGCGTGGACGGCCCGATGGGGCGGCTCATCGACGCCTGCCCAGACAACGGCGTCGCGCTGCACCGGTGGAACCTCTGGGAGTCCATTGAGCGATGCGAAAGGCACGACAATGGCCCTGGCTGCGAACAATGCCCCCTGGAGCAATCTTGTGTGGCTGCCGCCCGGGAGTTTCACGCCGACCCCGACCGGCGGGTCGGAATCGCCGCCGAGGGGACAGGACTCTACCGGATCGACGACGCCATCAAAGCCGCTCGCAAGGTCTCAAAGTCAACCTGGGACGCCGAGTATCTTTGTAAGCGGCCCAGTGTGGACGGTCTGGTTTACCCCGAGTTTGACGCACTGACGCACAAGTGCGAGAGCCCCCCGGCGGACCTGACGATCCATCGGGCCATCGACTGGGGATACAACATCTTCGTCTGCCTGTGGATCGGCGAAGAAAAAGAGGGACGGGCGTATGTACTGGACACGTACCGGGCCGAGTCGGGGACGCTGGTCCAGCACGCCGGATACATCAACGCCCACCGGCTGCAGCGGATCGCTGCAACGTACTGCGACCCCGCCGGCCGGAACAAGAACGACCAGACCGGCAAGTCGAACGTCCAGTTGTTCGCCGAACACGGTATCCGGTGCCGGTACACGCTGAGCCCGAAGCTGCGGGAAGTGCGCAATGGCGTACAGATGGTCCGAGCCATGCTCCGATCGGCCGCCGGTGGCGCCCGGTTGTTCTACGTGCCATCGGCAGGTAATCGGGCGTTCGTCCGGGCCATGCAGAGTTACCGAAATCGCAAGGTGAACGGTATCTGGCTTGACGAGCCGAAAGACCCACAGGAACACGAACACATCCCCGACGCACTGCGATACTTCGTCGTGAACAGACAAGCCTCCGAAGGCATCGGACGAGTCCAGTTGGGAACAAGGTAGCGACGCGTCCCCACCACCAATCGTCAATTGCCTGTTGAAAGCAGCGCAGGCTTCTCGTCGCTGCCGTGCAATTGGAGATTGGATATCGGGGGTTGGATACTGGAAAGATCCTATGGCACAGACCCGGAAGACGGTAACCGATTTCGATCCGAGCGCGACCTGCGGCACGTATGACGAGCTGTGCGAATCGTGGCGGCTCAATCGTGACTTCGCCGAGATGCACTTGTCGACGCTGGCCGACGGGGCATATCTCGACGAGTTCGGCGGCACGGCCAGCGAACCGGCCACCCAGTACGCCAAACGCAAGACATGGTCGCTTGCCCTTGACCACTGCCAGGACATGATCGCGCTGCGCGTGGACAACATCTTTCGCACGCCGCCCAAGCGCATCTACGACCGATCGCCCCACCGGGACCTGATACGGAGTCTCCTGGCTGACGTTGACGGGGGCGGCACGAGGATGGATGCGTTCATGCGCCGGGCGCTGGTGCAGTACTACATCAACGGCGTGGATATCGTCGTGGACAAGGCACAGGCCCCCGCCGAGCCGGCCAATCAGGCCCAGGAGGCCCGCCTGGGCCTGAGGCCCTACCTCCACGCCTTCGGTCCCCTCGAACGGGTGGACTGGGCGGTGGACCACGCCGGCAAGTATCTCTGGGCGCGATACTGCCTGGGTGAAGCCCCGGCTAACGATGAATGGTCCGGCGCGACAGGCCTGACGCAGTACCTGACGATCACGCCTGATGAATGGCGGCTGTACGAGGTCCCGGGCCAGTCCGAACAGCCGACCACCGTGGCTACCGGTTCGCACAGCCTTGGCATATGCCCGGTAGTGCCGTTCTATTTCAAGGAGTCAGCCAAGAGCGACTACCCGAAGGTCCCTTTGAGCCTACTGACACGCATCGCGCCGATCGCTCGGTATCTTCTGAACCTCATCTCACAGATCCAACTGGACATCTACAGGAACATCGGGTTCCTCGTGGCCACGGGAGTTGAACCGGACCGGGTGCCCACGGAGATCACACCGATGGGGTGTTGGGCGCTGCCTGACGGCGCAACCCTGTCGGACGTGGCCGGGTCGGTCGATCACATCCGCGAGAAGCGCGAGTTTGCGAACATGCTCATCGAGGCCATCTTGCGAATCGGCAAGCTGGCGGGCCACAGCGGACAACTCAAGGCGCGCGCAACCTCGGGGGTTCAGGTCGCGGTGGAGCGGACCGACCTCGACAACGAGATGCAGATGACCGCCGCTCAGGCTGAGGCGGTTGAAGGAGAAGTCGTCCGCATAGCCGTCTCACGAGCCCTGGGCAGGCCTGTGACAAGAGACGAGTTGGCCTACACCGTCGAGTACAACAGGAAGTACGTCCTGGCCGGGACGGCCGAGATTATCGCCAACATTGG
>CAYOGX010000508.1:0-4586 GCA_964403235.1 uncultured Planctomycetales bacterium
AGCAGCGGCAACGTCCGACCGGACATGCGATCCGCGCGGGACCCGCCGAGAATCCGACGGACCGGCACGTTCAGGCCAAGCGCCCGGACCGCCCGGCGGGCGAGCGCCCCGAGCGACCGGCGGCGGTACGCTGCGTAGCCGCGCTCGGCGAGCCATTGACCCAAAGCGAACTGGCCGCCGCATCGCCCAAATCCGTGGTCGGACACCAGCATGATCGTGGTATCCGGGCCGGCCAGGTCGATCAGCTCGCCGACGCAATCGTCAACGAGCCGAAGGCTCCGCGCGATCCGCCGGGCGCGGGGCGACCCCGTTTCACCGGCGGGCGGCAGGAGGTCGTCCCACAGAAAATGCTGGATCAGATCCGTGGCGAGGTAGACCTTCATGAAGAGCCGCCAGTCCTTCCCGATCAGATAGCGGGCGATCTGGTGTTGTCGGCGGGTCATGTCGTCCACGTCGTCGAGGAACGCGTTGGCATCCCCTGCCAACGCCTTGGACAGCCCGATGTCTTGCCCGGCGTCCATCCTGCGGACCAGGTCGGTGGCGAACTTCGGGCGGAGCCCCGCCGCCGCCAGTTCGTCCTTGAGCTCCGGGGGCCAGGTGTAGGGCGAGTCGGGTCCCGGCGTGAACATCCCGGTGACGATGCTCCCCTCGATCGGCTCGGGGGGGTAGGTCATCGGGACGTTGACGATCCGGCTGGGACAATGGTGATCGGACAGGATCCGCCAGAGGGTCGGCCTGGCGATGTTTCGACGATGGGTCGGCTGGCTGACGTACTCGTCGGCTACACCCCGGAACGTGCCGAACCCGAAGATCCGGTGCTTGCCCGGGTTGACCCCGGTCGCCAGCGACGTCCACGCCACCGGCGTGACCGCGGGCAGCGTGGTGCGGAGCGTGGCCCGGTAGGACCGATCCCAAAGCTTCGACAATGTGGGCAGCAGGCCCGCCGCCATGTAGGGGCGAAGGACGGTCCAGGTGCCGCCGTCCAGCCCTATGACCAACACCCGTTCGGCCATCGCCCGCGCGTCCTCCGGAAGACCGGCCACAGCGGCCTTACTCTACCATGACGGGCTGGCGTTCACAATTTGACGTTCCCCGGGGGCGGTTCCGTGGGCGGCGATCGCGCTGCCCGTGCGACAATACCCCGGTCATCTGGTATAGTGGTTCGACAATGGAGGTGCGGACCGATGGCCCGGTTCCTGGTGACGGTGGGGATGGCCGGCGCGGCGGTGCTGGTGGCCACCGCGTCGGCGGCGGAACGCGCGCCGCTGGGGGGCCAGCAGGCGGTCGTGCCGGACGGGCGCGACCTGGAGGATCAGTGCGATCTGGCCATCGAGAAGGCCCTGGCGTACCTGGCGGCCAACCAGCAGCAGGACGGGTCGTGGGGCTCGGGATTCGGCAGCAATACGGCCGTGGTGAGCCTGGCGGTGATGGCGTTTCTGGCCAAGGGGCACATCCCGGACGAGGGCCCGCACGCGGACGCGGTCAACCGGGGCATCGACTTCGTCGTCTCGAAGCAGCGCAACAACGGGCTCATCTTCACGCAGGGCGGCGGACCGATGTACTCGCACGGCATCAGCACGCTGATGCTGTCCGAAGTGGTCGGCATGACGTCGGGCGAGCGGGAGCGTCGCGTCCGGGAGACGCTGGCGCGAGCGATCAAGCTGATCCTCGACGCGCAGCGGCTCAAACAGGCGAACTCTCGCTTCGGGGGGGGCTGGCGATACCAGCATACCAGCAAGGACAGTGATCTGTCCGTGACGGGCTGGTGTCTGATGTCGCTCAAGGCCGCCAAGAACGCCGGCGCCGTCGTGCCCGTGGAGGCCATCAACGACGCGGTCGGCTACGTCAAGCGAAGCTACGTCAAAGGCGGCGGGTTCGGCTACCAGCCTGGCAGCGGGCCCAGCATCGCGATGACGTCGACCGGCGTACTGTGTCTCCAAATCGCCGGGTATCACCTGCTGGCCGACAGCGGCAAGCGGTTCCACCCTGAGGCCCTCGGCTCCGGCGAGTGGCTGATGAAGCACCCGATCAGGAAATACGGCGGCGGGCACTTCCACTACGCGGTCTACTACGCCGCCCAGGCGATGTGGCAGCTCGGCGGGAAGTACTGGGAGTTCTGGCAACCGACCTTCGAGAAGCTCGCCCTGGCGAATCAGAACGCCGACGGGTCCTGGCCGGTGGTCTACAAACAGGCCGGGCCGGTCTTCAGCACCTCGATGACGGTCTTGGCCCTGGCGGTCAAGTACTGCTACCTGCCGATCTACCAGCGATAACGTCATGCACATTGAGGGGGACAGGAACTGGCCATCGCGCCCCGCGAACGGTAACCTGCCTACCGATTGCGGGCCGGTCGGAATGCCGGCGAAGAACCGAAGTCTGATAGCCGTCCGTGAGGAATGGTTCGATCGACTACGTCGTTGTCTCCTTGATCGCTGTGGGGATCTTGGCCCTGGCGGGCGCGGGTGTGTTCTCCGCCGGATGGCGGGCCGGCGTCTTCGCCATCGCCCTCAGTCTGGCCGCCGTCGTCGGTGCTGCCCGACACGACTGGCCCCTGCTGGCGGGCCCGGCCTTCGCCCGTCACCTTAGCGTGGCCCTGGCGGTCTTCTGGACGGCGACGGCCGCACTGCTCCAATGGGCCCGATACGACCGGCCGGGCACCCTCGGAGCCCAGATGGTCCGCGCGTCTGAGCGGACCGCGTTGGGGTTCGGCGTCATCGCCGGTGTGGTCGTCCTCTTCGAGATGGCCGTCGCCGCGCTGCTTCGGACCGGCTTGACGGAACCCGCAGGTTGGACCTTCGAGACCACCGCCGACGGTCTAGTCGATCTGGCCGGCCTGATGGCAGCCGTCTGCCTGAGCCCGGCGGCGCGGCGGCGCGTGACCCCGCTGTTCTGGCTGATGGTCGCGACGGTGGGCTGGTCCGCGTTGATGATCCCCGCCGGATTGGAATCGCGGTACGTGGTAACGTCCTGGCCGCGATGGATGCCGTGGACCCTGTGGGCCTATGTCGGCATGTCGCTGGTGTTGTTCGGGATCGTCCTGGCGCAGGGCCTCTGGCGCCAGCGTCGGCGGAAGCGCGCGTGGCCCGATCACCTCGAATGGCTGTGTGACCCGCACGATCCCTGGCCGGGGTTTCGGCCCAGCGCCGCCGCGGTCGCCATGGCGCTATTGCCCTTGGGCGCCTACCACGCCAGTTCGTTTCTCGTGATGCCCTGTGCGATCCTGGCAGCCGGCGCGACCTTGCGACTGGCCCACCGCCAATGGAACCCCAACTTCGCCGACGTGGGGATGGCCTTCGTAACCCTCGCGGTGGTGTCATTCACGGTGGCGTGCGTGCCGGATGCCGTTGGCGGGACGGACTTGACCACGCGCATGCCGATCTTGCTGGCGGCCTCGATGATCGGTCTGGCGGTGATGGTCTTCATGTGGCAATGGCTGCCGAATGTGTGGGACCAGCAACTCCAGGACGGTCGGCCGTGGACGACCACGGGCCGAATGCTGCCGCTGGCCCGCCGGATCGGGTTGATCACCGCAGTGTTTGGTGTGCTGGCCGCTATGCAGTTGGCCCTGTGGCCCGAGATCGCTTCAGTGCGTGACGATTCGGTCGGTCGGTGGGTGTTGGGGTTGTCGGCCAACGCCATTCTGCTCACCGCGATGGTCCTGGCGACACGCCTCAGCCAATGGCGACGCCTGGGGGGACTGGCCCTGCTGACCCTGGCCCTGGCCGGGGTGTTCGTGGCCGTCCGGTTTCCCGACAACCGAATCAAGTTCTGGCTGCTCGAGCATTGGCCAACGGCCCTGGCCCTGTTCGCGCCGATACCCCTCGGGCTGTCGAAGCTGGCCGATCGCGGCCGATGGCGACCGTTTGTGGGGTGGCTGGAGGCCTCGGCCGTCCTTCTGATCCCCGCCCTGGCCGTGCTCGGCACCATCACCACCTCATGGCATCCCACCGTGATGGCGAAGGGCAAGGTCATTTCCTACGATGCCGCGTCATTGCGAACGTGGACGTGGGCCGTCCTCGCCGTCCACTACGGTCTCTGCGCCTATTCGCTGAAGCGCAGGTTCTTCGGCCTTGTGGCAGCGGTCTTTCTCGCCGCGGCGCTGGGCAATCTCGCTCTAGCGCGCGGCTGAGGACCCGCATCGAACGACCTCGTTCTCGTCCATTCCCGTAACGTCCTAGGCGCCAGCGAGGCTACGCTGTAACGTGGTGAACCTGGATCGTCGCGGGAGGGCGGACCGGCGACCCAAGCCTCAGACGCCGGTGCGGGGTCACACCGCCGCGTCGCTTGCGCGGCGGCGTCGGATGCTTCGCGCATGACCTCCCCCTTGGCCCCGTGAGGCCTCGGGAACCGAACCATGAGTACCCATCGTGTCCATCGCCTGCTCCGCTTGATCTCACTGCTCCAGAGCGGAGAATCGTTTACGGCCGAGCAGTTGGCCGAGGAGCTGGGCGTCTCAAGACGCACGTTCTTCCGCGACCTCAACGTGCTCGAGCTGGCCGGCGTTCCCTATCATTACCAGGGCAAGCAACGCACGTATGCGATCGAACCGTCCTTCCTCGTCTCGTCGTTGAGCCTGACGCGAGACG
>CAYOGX010000509.1:0-4585 GCA_964403235.1 uncultured Planctomycetales bacterium
CGGCCAGGGCGACGGGCTGGACACTCTCGGTCTGGACCGCATGGACGACACCAATGGTGTCTCGGGTGAGGTCAGCGCCGATGCCATCACAGGATTTGACTTGTCGTCACCGGTGACCTTCTCGTCAGTCGAAGCCATCAGGCTCCAATTGGGAGCCGGCGCCGACGTGGTGAATGTAAGAAGCACGGTGGCCTCAACGCTGATTGAGGGCGGCGAGGGTGACGATCGACTGATAGTTCAAGTCGTTACCCAGGGATCGGGCGACCCCGGGCCGGCTCTTCTGGCCATGATGGCCGTCAGCGGCGACGCTGGAGATGATGAGATCATCGTCGAGATCCCCATAGACCCGGCGGCCTTGCCGGATGCGATTCCTCCGGACCCCGCCGACCCAGACGCGCCTCTGCTTGGGAACCTGGCATTTGACGTCGAAACGGTTCGCATCAGGCATCTTGGCGATGAGCCCACAAGCTGGCGAGCCGAGGACGGCCTCGTATGGGTGGACGTGCCTTTGCCTGCGGGCGGCACTGACGCGGTTGCACTGCTGGACCTGCTGGGGGCAGGCAGGACGGTCATCGAGGGCGGCTCGGCCGGCACCGACACGCTGATCGTGGCTGACAACGTGGCCGACCCGCAGCGTGTGACTATAGACGCTGGCGAGATTCGCTTCGAGCACGGCAGCACGGTTCTGTCGCAACAGCCTGATGCTTTCCTGCCCGCCCCGCCAACGCCGATGTCTCCGGTCATCGTTCCCGGTGGCGTTGCGAGCCTGGGGACGGAAGTCCTGGCCCAGTCGCCTGCTCCCGCTGTCGACTGGTGGAACGTAGCCAGGAATCCCCAAGCCTCCGCCACCCAGTCCAGCACGTTATCCGGCGGCGAAGCCCAACGCGCCATCGACGGCAACACCGCCGGCCACTGGAACTACCTGTCTGTCACTCACACCGACGCGAACCCGGACAACTGGTGGCAGGTTGACCTGGGCGCTGGGTACGAGCTGGACCATGTCGTACTCTACAACCGCAGCGACACTGCGGGTGGCAGGTTGTCGAACTTCCGCGTTTCGGTACTGCTTGACGGACAGGTCGTGTATGAGGGCGATTACTTCACGACGCCGGGCACAAGTGTTCCACAGGGCGGACGATGTCGGATCGACTTGCCCTCGGGTCTGACGGCCGATACCGTGCGCGTCCAGTTGTTGGGGTACAATAACGATGGCAACGGCATCCTGTCGCTGGCGGAGGTCGAAGTGATGGGACGGACACCTGAGACCGGGTTGGTGTCCTGGCAGGCATCGGGCGCAGGAGACTTGAGTGGCGCGCGCCCGATTCCTGACTCGTGGTCCGGTTCGCAGATGGTGTCTGCCCCGAACGACCCGGTGCGAATGATCTCACCCCTCGGCTACACGGTCTGGGACGACAGAAGCGGCAGCTTCGTTTGGTCGGGCGGCGGCCAGTGGGATTCGCTGGACTTCAACTGGGGCTATGGGGGGCCTGTCAGCTGGGACGTGGATGGGTACGAGATATACTTCTCCACGACCATCAACGTGATTCAGGACATGGACGTCACCTTCTACCTGGGATGCGACGACATGGCCTACTTCAACATCGATGGCACTACCGTCATCGACTTGTGGTTCCGGGTGGGCCCGTACACGGCGCGGACCAAGACCATCCGGCTTACTCAAGGCTACCATCAACTCGACGGCTACTACTACGAAGCCAATGGAGTCGCAGCGGTTCGTTTGCTGTACGCCGTGGCGGGACAAGGCTTCGAGACTCTGAGCTACAACGGCTACAACAAGTATGGCTCGGCCGTGGATGTGCAGGGCGACCGAATGGTGGTCGGCGCTCCGTACGAGTCGGATGTGGCCCGTGAGGCGGGACAGGCCTATGTGTATGAAAAAAACGACGCCGGGAACTGGCAGCAGGTGGCGGAGCTTCGGGCCCCGGAGGGCGCCTGGGAGGATCACTTCGGATCGGCCGTCACCATCTGGGGCGACACGATTGTCGTGGGAGCCCCCGGCGACGATGACGCCGGCTTGAACACCGGATCAGTCTATGTTTTCCAGGACACGGGCGCAGGATACGTGTACTCGGCCAAGTTCTACGCCGCGGCCGGGGATCGTTACGTGGGCGACCTGTTCGGCAGCTCGCTGGACTTTGACGATGAGAACCTCATCGTGGGCACTCGACAGGCTACGAACAGCTATCCCAGAAGGGCCTACGTCTTTAGAGAGAACCATGTCCAGAGCTGGACTCAGATAGCACGCCTGACTTCCCCGTCCGCCGCGCCCAGCGGCGAGTTTGGCTGGTCAGTTGCGCTGACCGGTGATACCGCCGTCGTGACCGATCCGACGGAACTCAACGGCCGGGCATACGTTTACCAGCAAGGAAGTACCGGAGCCTACCCAACTACGCCGACGGCAACGCTGGTTGGGTCGGATGTCAAGGCAGGCGGTGAATTCGGCAGGTCAGTGGCCATCGATGGGAAGACAATTCTCGTTGGCAGTCCATCCGCGACAAGGGCTGACAGTGCGGCCTACGTCTTCGATCGCCCGATCAGCGGCTGGATCAGCGCGACCGAGACCGCGCGGCTGGATAACTCCATCGGATACGACCGGTTCGGCGAGGCGGTAGCCCTCGACGGTGATCTTGCCATCGTCGCTACAGGGGACAACTATGCCGTAGGCTTCCGCAAGACCGAGGGGGGAACATGGGCTCTGGAGAGGCTATTCCGGGCAGATTACACGACCTCCGTGGCGGTCGATGACGGCGTCTTCGCCGATGGATCCGTGTTATACAACGCCGCATTCGTGCATCAATTCGAGGATGTTTCCTCCGGTGCGGTCCAGGCGGTGTCCAGCACGGACGGCCAGTACGTGTATGTCGTGCGCCCTGGCTATGACGCCGAGCCGGTGAACCTGGCGGCCGGTGGTCTGGCCAGCCAATCCTCGATCCACAGCGTCGGTAGCGCCTACCTGGCCATAGACGGCAACACGAGCGGATGGTGGTCGCCGGCCTATTCGACCACCCACACGGCGAATGACTATAACGCCTGGTGGCAGGTCGAACTGGCCGAGCGGAGCGAGCTGACGACCATTGCCCTTCACAATCGCGAGGACACCGCCTCGAACAGACTCTCCAATTTCCGGCTGTCGGTCTTCGACGGTCAAACGGAAGTTTACGGTCAGGACTGCTTCGTAGGCAGCGGCTATGTGGATCGTTTCGACCCGTTCACTGTAAACCTCCCTGAAGGTCTCATCGGCGACCGTGTGCGAGTGCAGTTCATCGGGCGCAACAACGCCAATGACGGCTATCTGTCGCTGGCCGAGGTGGAGGTATTCGGCTATCGTAAACGCAGTGCGATCACCGTTCTGCAACGCAATTTCGCGGGAGCGGGCTTGCCCAGCAATATGAGACGCGTTGACGAACTCTGGGATCCTGTCCTGCTGCAGGGCGTCCACGACCTTGAACTTGCCGTCACAGGCTCGGGACCCAATGCCTTTGCGCTGACGGATCGGCCGTCTGTCGAGCTTCTGGTTGCCTCCGGACCCAGCCTGTCGCACTGGGGCAGCTTGCAACTTGACGGCATGGCACGACCCCTGGACCTCGGCGTCACCCCGGACGGCCAGGCTCTGTACGTGATTGACGACGACGGACGCCTGCGAACGTACCTTAGACAACTGGATGGTACGTATCTCCAGCATGGCGCGGACATGACGGTCGCCAACGCTTCTGAACTGGCCGTCGACCCGGCCGGCGATGTGCTGCACGTGGCGCGGCGGTCCGACAGCGCGATCAGCGTCTTTGAGATCGACCCAAACGGGAGCTTGACACTGATTCAGGAGGTATCCAACGGCCGCGACGGGATCCGAGGCCTTGGAAGTGTTTCGTCGATGTGCGCAACCGATTCTTACCTCTTTGTGACCGGGGCTACGGACGATTCGCTCGTGGTCTTCTCCCGTGGGGGCGACGGCCGGCTGGTCTTCAGCCAGCGACTGCGCAATCTCGCGGGAGGCATCGAGGGATTGAAGAAGCCCAGTTCACTGGCGGTCGATGGAACCACCGGAGTCGTGTATGTCGCTAGCGACGGCGCCGACGTGGCGGCGCCTGGAGGGATGGCCTGGTTCGACATTGACCCGTCGGCAACACCCAGCCCGCCTTGGGTCGTGCAGTATAGCGGCATGGAATCTCTGACAGTCCGTTCGGGTGGCCGAGACGACACGGTGCGCGTCCTGGGGGTCGCCGACCAGGTCGGAGACCTGACGGTGGAAACCAGGTCCGGACATGACACGGTCATTGTGCCTCAGGCTCCAGAGCACCGGCCGACGACTGTTAACCTAGGATCCGGCGACGATACCATGGAGCTTCGTGGAACGGGAGACGGCTCAACGGTCACGATTCTCGGAGCCGAGGGCAATGATCACGTACTTGTCTGGAGTACGGGACCGGCTTCCACAGTCAACATCGACACAGGCGAAGACGACGACACTATCCGCGTTGTCGGAGACGGGCTGGTGTCTCCTGCAACGGTCTTAGGCAGCAACCAGAGCGACCTGCTTGAGTTCGCAGGGACGCCCGACGTTCTC
>CAYOGX010000510.1:0-4576 GCA_964403235.1 uncultured Planctomycetales bacterium
AACGGTTCGGCGCGGGCGGTCCTTGCCCTCGAGGACGGGAGGGCCGTCGTGTTGACGTGGGCGGACCTCTTCCTCTTCGAGCCCGGCGGACCGTTCATCGACGACGGCCGCCATCACGCCACCGTCCCCAACGCCAGTGCCGTACCCCCCGTAGTTGCGCGACAAGGCCACCAGCCTGTCGCCGCGGAGATACAGGCTGTCCGGATCGCCGTCGAGGTCGAGCTGCGCGAGTTGCTCCATGGCATCGGGCGGCACGACCTTGGCGATGTACAACCGCCCGCCGCCCAGGCCGTAGACGTAGTTGGCGTCGTTCTTCATCACGTCGCTCTCGTCGACGCCCTGCACCTGGATGTTCGTGGTCGAGTAGTCGCCTCTGCCGTCGCCGGCCAAGGCTTGACCGGACATGTCTGCCATCGGAGCCGCGGCCCCGGCCAATGGCAGGAAGCCGAACAGACCCGCCCATCCACCGGTGGTGGGAGTCGATCGGGCCTTGACCTGATCGGCCAGGTACTGCTTCATCTCCGCGGCCGATTCGAAGGGATACAGATCGGATGCCCCGGTCTTCTTGTAGTCCACCTGACGCCACTGCCAGAACATCTCACAGCCCGTCAGAAACAGGCTCGAGGACAACAGGACAACAACAGCGCTCGCCTTTCTCACAACTCGACTCCTTGTCGAGCCCGATGGGTGAAGGATGTCACTCTCGGGAGTCGGCCGACGCCCGTCGGCCGGTAACGGTCGTCCAGAGACCTCGACGCCGATGCGCAACACCGAACCTCCCGCCGCGCCAGGTCCTCATCAAGAATTATAGACCGGTAAGTAGCGGAGATCCGGATTTCCGCAAAAAAGCCGCTCAAAAACGGTGTCAGTTCTGTGTCTCACCCCGACGAGGAATGAAGCTGACCCCGCTTCTGGCCCTTTCCCTCCTGGCTCGGACCGCATACGATCACGGGGGCTGGATCCGCCAATCGAATTGTCTGACAAGGAGTTGCGAATATGTCGCGTCGACCAGTCATGGGCGCTCTATGGTGCCGCGTGGTGATTGTCTGTTTGGGGCTGCTCGCGGGCGTGGCGTTCGGGGAGGGGGTCCCGCCGGCGCCGACGGGGACGTTCTCGGTGGTGGCGTTTCCGGACACGCAGGCGTACTCGGCCAGGCAGCCGGCGGTGTTCCATGCCGAGACGCAATGGGTGGTGGACCATCTGCGAGCGCAGCGGATCGTGTTCGTCTGCCACCTGGGCGACATCGTCGACGAGAACATCCCGAAGCAGTGGACCGTGGCCAAGCAGGCAATGGCCAGGCTCGACAAGAAGGTGCCCTACGGGCTTGTGGTCGGCAATCACGACATGAAGACCGCGACCGGGGACGCGTCCCTGTTCTCGTCAACGTTCCCGGCCAAGCGTTTTGCGGGCTGCGCGTGGTACCGCGGGCAAATCAAGGACAACGCCAACAGCTACCAGACGTTCGAGGCGGAAGGCCTGAAATTCGTCGTCCTGCACCTCGAGTGCAACGCACCCGACGACGTGCTTGCCTGGGCCGACAGCGTATTGAAGCGCTACGCCGACCGCCGGGCGATCGTGGCGACGCACATGTTCCTCGGCCCACTCGAACGCCCGAAGACGAAGGAGGGTTGGTACACCGATCCGAAGGGCGTGATGCGATGGCACAAGTGCCACGGCCAGGCCGGCAACTCGCCCGCGCAGCTCTGGGCCAAGTGCTTCAGCAAGCACAAGAACGTGTTCCTGATCCTGTGCGGCGACCAGAGCCGAACCCAGGCGATGCACCTGGCCCTGAAGGGCGAGGACGGCCACACCGTGCACGCCTGTCTGTCGGACTACCGCGAGGGATACCTCCGCGTGTATCGCTTCATCCCCAAGGCCAATCAGATCCGCGTCATGACCTACAGCCCCACCAAGAACGCCCTGTGCGAGGCAACGTCGATCGTCAAGGACGTCTCAAAACACCAGTTCACACTTCACTACGACATGACGCCCCCGCGGCGTGCGGCACGCCTTCGAGGTCAACGCGCGCAGACGACGCGCGTCGCCTTGGCGGCGTTGCCTGCATCCAGAACCGGTCATCCCGGGTGGGTCGATTGCCGAAATCGAGGACCGGACAACAACCAGGCGCCAACGCCCAGTCCCAGCATCACCACCGCTCCCACGGGAAGGCATGATCCCGTCGGGCTCGTTGGACCGGTGGAACCCCCGTCCGTGTTCGGGTCGGCCGCGCTGGCGGACGTCATCGTCACGGTGAACCGGTAGCCGCTCAGGCCGTTGTCGGTCTTGTAGGCCGGCAGCACCAACGAGAACGAGTTGTCCTTGGGGATCTGCCAGCTCGTGCCCACCGGGTGTGCGAAGGCCACGCCCTCGGGCACCGCATCGAGCTGGAGGGCAAACGTGCTGGTCCCGATGTATCGACCGTCGATGGCGAGTGCCATCTGGTCCTGCTGGTAGATCTGAGGCGCCCACACGTACAGCGTCCACGTCTTGGACTGCCCCGCGGGCGGTGCGGTCCCCAGGTCGAAGTAGTAAAAGCCGGTGGGGCCCGACCAGTCGGCCCCCTGCGCGTGGTAGGTGGCCGCGAAGCCTTTGCTGGATGAGGCCGAACCAATCAGCTTGTCCGACACCGTATCGTAACCGTCCGTTGCACCCGACCGGGCGCCGATCCGTCCGGCGAGTCAGCCACAACCCGTGCCCGGTGCGGCGACCTCCAATCGGATGTAGGAATCGGCCACGCCCACCCGGGCGACCGACAGGAGCACGACACCGGCCGCGACCCGTCCTGCCCAACGCGACCGGTTCGGCCCACAGGCCCCACTCCGCAAGGGAATCAGATCAATGGCAATCCTCATCGTGGATAGTCCCTCCCATGCGACGCGCCTGACGAGTCACGCCGCTCTACTTCCCTTTATATGACACCTGGTGATGCTTTTCCAGTCTACATTCCCCGTTCTCTCACTTCACGCGACCTACGTGAAGTCGGCGCCGGACCTCTTACCGTCCGGCAGGGAGACAGCCTCTGCTGGTATTGCGCGACTTTGACAACGGAACACCGGCGGGGGAGCTGCCCGTGGCGTCAGACATGCACTGGGTCTCTTGGCCGCATCCACCAAACCGAGCAGCTGAGACCGTATTCGCCGAAGGCGGTGCCCGGGTCCCGAGGACCCGTCTCTACGTGAGTCGACGAACCACCACGCCGATGCCGAGCACCAACAGGACGATGCCGGCAAACGGCTCGATGCCCCCGCCGCCGCATTTGCACGTCGCCTTGACGAGGTAGTCTCCGTCCATCGTCAGGTAGACGACCTCGTTGGTGTCGACGGCCACCTGGTAAAGCGGATCACCCGAATCGTTCGGCCCCTTGATGGTCCACTTCTTGAACGCCTTGTTCCCGCAGGGCACGACGGCGTGTAGGACGATGGCCGTCCCGTTGGTGTACCGCCGCAGCTCGTTGAGGTCGTTGGGATCCTGGGTCGGATCGTCGAGCAGGTCGGGATCGACCGTCAGATCACAGCAATCCTTCATTTTCAGCGTCAGCGAACGCGAGGTATTGGTGAAGACGCCGCTTCTGGCTTCGATGCCGGTGTACGCCATGTCAGACACCAACCCGGGCCCGACGGTCGTCCCTGACATGACCGTGCACACGCCGGCGGCCCAATACCACTCAGGCCACCACGACGTGTTCGGATCGGGGTCATTGTCGGGATCCCATCCGGTCATGTTCTTGCTTAAGGTCCAGGTGCCATCCCAATCGAACTTGCCGCCGTTCCAGCAGGCCGCCTTGATCGACTTGCCGTTCGGGTCACCTGATGGGTAGTTGGCGTCGTTAACCAGAAACTGCAAGCACATCCAGAACCCGTCGCGCTCGTTCATATACCCCGGGTCGGCCCACAGGGTGTTGGGGTCGAGCATGTTCGGATCGTAGAAGATCCAGTTGGGGTCGTTCGCGTCTTGCCAGTTGGGGTCGTTGGGATCGTACAGGTTGGGGTCCTGGCCCGGGTACTGCCAGTTCGGGTCGTAGTCGGGGTCGGCATACCCCGGCCAGTGGTACGGATTTCGATACCCGCGGATGTACTTGCTTTGGAATTTGTGTGTTGCCGGGCCGTTCACCGTCTGGATGCCGAACCACGCCCCCCACCAGGGCCGATCGTCGTGATGGTAGTATACCGCCCAGAACGTCTGCCAGGTCGGAACGAACGCGTGGAGCACCACGAGCGACATCCCTGTATCCACGTGGTTGGGGTAGTCGGCGGGATAGTCCTGTCCGAACGGGTCTTCGTGCTGACTGTTGTTCAGCGTCTTGGCCACCATGTAGTGCGACGTCGTGTCATCCCAATACGTCTCACTGGTGTTCGGATCGGGATCCCCGTAGTCCACATACGCCACCACGCCGGAAAACAATGTGGGTGGGACCCATTTGTCGACGTATAGGCGGAACCACCAGAGGTCGTGCGCAAACGTAAGCACGTTTGTCTTGGCGACGAGGTGTAGTTGAGCGATAAAGCCTTTGTCCCGGTCTTCTGCGGAAAGGCCCTTCCATGGTTCGGCCCTGTGTCGCTCCATGGCCATTTCGAAG
>CAYOGX010000511.1:0-4568 GCA_964403235.1 uncultured Planctomycetales bacterium
GAGGAGGGCAGCGTGAATATGCGCATTCCTCTTCAGAGGTGGGGGACACGAATTCCTTGCCGATTCGCGTCCCCCACGGCTAAAGCCATGGGCCACCCACCCATCGGATGACGAGTAACGCGACACTAGGCGAAGACGGGACAATGGACGCATCGAGGGCGCGGGGGCGCTGATCGGGAGACTGCCATGGCCATCAGATTCGGCGTGGTCGGGTTGGGCAACTGGGGCGTGATGCACGTGGCGGCCTACAAGGCGCATCCGCTGGCCGAGGTGGTGGCGGTCTGCGACGCGGACGCGGCCCGCGCCAAGCAGACGGCCAAGACCGAGGGCGTGCCCAAGGCGTACGAGCGCGTCGAGGACCTCGTCGCCGACGCCGACGTCGACGCGGTCTCGATCGCCACGCCCGATTTCGCCCACACGGAGCCTGCGCTGGCGGCCATCGAGGCGGGCAAGCACGTGCTGATCGAAAAGCCCCTGGCCACGACGCTCGACGACTGCGAGAAGATCGTCGAGGCGGCCGAGCGGTCGGACAAGAAGATCATGGTCGATTTCCACAACCGCTGGAGCCCGATCTTCAGCCAGGCCAAACGCGCGATCGAGGACGGCCACGTCGGCGAGCCGTGCCTGACGTACCTCCGCCTGAACGACCGGATCTCCGTGCCGACCGACATGCTGGGGTGGGCGGGCGACTCGACGGTGCTGTGGTTCGTCGGCAGCCACGCGGTCGACACCGTCCGTTGGCTGTACGGCAAGGAGATCGAGCGGGTCTACGCCGTCAAACGAAGCCGCGTGCTGCGATCGATGGGCATCGACACGGCCGACTTCTACGAGTCGACGCTCGAGTTGGCCGGCGGCGGCGTGGCCATCGTCGAGAACTGCTGGATCCTGCCCAACGCGACGCCCAGCCTGTTCGATCTGAGGTGCGAGGTGATCGGCACACAAGGCGCGATCTACGTCGACGCGAGCCACCACCGCGCCCTGGAGATCTACGGCAAGGACGAGGGGGAGTATCCCGACGTGTTCGTCTGCCCGCGGGTGCACGGGCAGGTCAAGGGCTTCGCGCTGGAGAGCATCCGCTACTTCGTCGAGTGCGTGGCCGAGGATCGCCGTCCGATGTGCACGGTCGGGGACGGCCTGGCCGTCTCGAAGGTCATCCTGGCGATCGAGCGGTCCGCGGCCGAGGGCAAACCGGTGGCGGTGGCATAGGCACCATCCTCGCGAGGCGGCGGTCCAACGGCGGCGCGAGGTCCATTACTTCCGATCGCAGACAAGCCTTGACCGTGTTGATCCTTGCGCAGAGGATGGGATCGATCAACGCAGGTGAGGAGCGATATGAACGGACAACAGATGCGCGAGGCGCTGCACGCGGGACGGCGGGTCTACGGCACGTTGATGATCTCGCCGTCGTCCCGCTGGCCGGCGGCGATGAGCGGGCTGCCGCTCGATTTCGCCTTCATCGATACCGAGCACATCCCGCTGGGCCGCGAGACGGTCGTTGCGATGTGCCAGGCCTACGCCGCCGTGGATCTGGCCCCGATCGTCCGCGTGCCCGAGCCGAACCCGTCGTTGGCGACGATGGCGATGGACGGCGGGGCGCATGGTGTGATCTTTCCGTACGTCGAGCGGCCCGAGCAGGTGCGGGATCTGGTCGGCGCGGTCAAGTATCGGCCGCTCAAGGGCCGGCGACTCGCCGATCTCCTCGAACGCGGCCAACCGCCGTCGGCCGACTGCCTCGACTACCTCGACGAACGAAACGGCAATGGCGTGGCCATCATCAACGTCGAGAGCATCCCGGCCATCGAGGCCCTGGACGCGCTGGTCGCCGTCGACGGGCTGGACGCCGTGCTCGTCGGTCCGCACGACCTGTCGGTGAGCCTGGGCAGGCCCGAGGATTACGACAACGACGACTTCGACGCCGCCGTCCGGACCATCCTCACGACGGCCCGCCGCGCCGGCATCGGCGCGGGCGTGCACTTCTTCTGGCAGGACATCGAGCGCGAGATCGACTGGATCCGCGCGGGCATGAACCTGATCGTCCACGGCACCGACCTGCGATCGGCCAGCGCAGCGCTCAAGGCCGACCTCGACCGACTCCGCACCGCCGCCGGGGACACGGCCCCGGCCCGCCTCGGCCGCGACGACGCGGTATAGGTAGGGCCGGCTGTGCCGGCCGGTGAGGTCACCGCGCGTAGCGAGGATGCAGGGAGGGATTCCTGCACGGGATTGGTGCGAGATAGGAATCTCGCACCAGCGGCGATCTCGCACCAGCAGCCATCAATTGGCCGGCACAGCCGGCCCTACCAAAGGACGGTCCGCACGGCGGACCCTACGACCTGCGCCTGATCAACACGCACAACCCCAACGTAGCCAACACGGCCACCAGCGGCAGCGCGTTCCCTATGCCGCCCCCGCCGCAACCCGCACCGAAGAAGACCTTCACCTGTCGGTCGGCCACCATGTCGATCGCGATCGGGTTGTTCGTGTCGATCACCGTGATGTTCGCGTCGACGGCGTCCCAGATTTTCCACTTCTTGAACAGCTTGCCCTCGTTCGGTTCCGCCAACAGCGTCACGGCCGTACCCGGTGTGTACCTCGGGTCGGCCGGGTTGCTCGGCAGCGGGTCGAGGACGACACGGCCCATTTGAGGATTCTTGTAGAGGAGGGTCAGCGCGCAACGTAGGTCGAAGACGTAGGCCGACCCCGAGTTGCTTCCCGCATCATCGTCGTAGTAGGCCCCGATCACGGCGGTGTCCCCGCTGATCGAGACGGAACACCCGAACCGGTCGCCGGCTGCGGCGTCCGAGGCGGTGATCTTGGCTAATTGGCCCCAGTTGTCCGTCCCGCCCAGATCGCGCTGGAAGGTGTACGCCGACCCGGAGTTGTCTCCCGCATCATCGTTGTAGTGAGCCCCGATCATGGCGGTCTCCCCGCTGATCGAAACGGAGTATCCGAAGTAGTCGCTGGCCGCGGCGTCCGAGGCGGTCAGCTTGGTCACCTGGCCCCAGTTGTCCGTCCCGCCCTGATCGCGCTGGAAGATATAGGCCGAGCCGGACACGCTCCCCGCGTCGTCGTCCCCGCCCGCCCCGATCACGACGGTGTCCTCGTCGATCGAGACGGACAGCCCGAACCAGTCCCCGGCGGCCGCGTCCGAGGCGGTGAGCTTGGCGACTTGGCCCCAGTTGTTCGGGCCGCCCTGATCGCGCTCGAAGATGTAGGCCGACCCGGAGTCGGCTCCCGCATCATCGTTGTAGTAGGCCCCGATCACGGCGGTGTCGCCGCTGATCGAGACGGAGTACCCGAAGAAGTCACTCGTCTCGCCGTCCGAGGCGTTGAGCTTGGTCACCTCGCCCCAGTTGTTCGGCCCACCCTGATCGCGCTCGAAGATGTACGCCGACCCGGAACCGTCTCCCACATCATTGTCGCTATACGCCCCGATCACGACGGTGTCGCCGCTGATGGAGACGGCGTGCCCGAAGTAGTCTGTAGTCTCGGCGTCCGAGGCGGTGAGCCTGGTCACCTGGCCCCAGGTGTTCGGCCCGCCCTCATCGCGCTGGAAGATGTACGCCGCTCCGGTCTGCCCTCCTGCATAGGTATGCCCCTCCGCCCCGATCACGATGGCGTCCCCGCTGAGCGAGACGGAGCACCCGAAGGAATGACCGCTCGCGGCGTCCGAGGCGGTCAGCTTGGCGAGCTGGGCCCAGGTGTCCATCCCGCCTCCCTCGCGCTGGAAGACGTACGCCGACCCGGACTGGTTTCCCGCGTCATCATCCCCCTGCGCCCCAATCGCGGCGGTGTCCCCGGTGAGCGAGACAGAGCGCCCGAACCCGTCGTCGGCCGCGCCCTCCAAGGCCCTGAGCTTGGCCAGCTCGCCCCAGTTGTCCGTCCCGCCCTCATCGCGCTCGAAGATGTACGCCGACCCGGAGTCGCTTCCCGCATCATCGTCCCTCCACGCCCCGATCAGGACGCTGTCCCCGCTGATCGAGACGGACCACCCGAAGTAGTCATGGTCGCCGGCGTCCGAGGCGGTGAGCTTGGTGAGCTGGCCCCAGTTGTCCGCCCCGCCCTCATCGCGCTGGAAGATATACGCGGACCCGGCGTGACCTGCCGCATGAATATCGCTGTAAGCTCCGATCACGACGGTGTCCCCGCTGATCGAGACGGACAGCCCGAAGTTGTCCCAGGCCTCGGCGTCCAAGGCGGTGAGCTTGGTGAGCTGGCCCCAGTTGTCCGCCCCGCCGTAATCACGTTGGTAGATGTATGCCGACCCGCCCCCATCGTCCCCCCACGCCCCGATCACGACGGTGTCCCCGCTGATCGAGACGGACTGGCCGAACTTGTCACCGGCCGCGGCGTCCGAGGCCGTGAGCTTGGCGACCTGGCCCCAGTTGTTCGGTCCGCCCTCGTCACGCTCGAAGATGTAGGCCGACCCAGCGGCACTGTTCGGATCATCGTCGAGGTTCGCCCCGATCACGATCGTGTCCCCGCTGATCGAGACCGATTCCCCGAAGTGGTCGCCCTGCTCTGCGTCCGAGGCCGTGAGCTTGGCGACCTGGCCCCAGTTGTCCGTC
>CAYOGX010000512.1:0-4550 GCA_964403235.1 uncultured Planctomycetales bacterium
GTTCGAGGACTTCAACATCCCGCGCGGGTTCCGCCCACCGGTGGTGGCAGAGGACGATCTGCCCAAGCTCCGGCATCTGCTCCGGCCGCCCACCGACGAGCAACTGAACGCGTACCGCGAGCGGATGGCGGTCGTTCGACGGTTCGCGGATGACCGACGCGTGCTAGTCTGCGGGTGGAGCCTGTTCGGCATGGACGCGGTCGTGTGGCTATGCGGGGCCGAGAACGCCGTCATGCTGGCCATGCTGCAACCCGACGTGTTCGCGCAGCTCGTCGAGCTGGTGGACGCGTTCGACCGCATGCGGACCGATCTGATGCTGGACGTCGGCGGGATCGACCTGTTCGTCCAGCGCGGTTGGTACAGCACGACGGATTTCTGGTCGCCGGACCTGTTCGAGCGATACGTCATGCCGAACCTGAAGCGCAACGTCGCCCGCGTGCACGCGGCCGGCGCAAAGTTCGCCTACGTCATGACCACCGGCGTCAAGCCGCTACTGCGATACCTTGTCGACGCGGGGGTGGACCTGTTCTACTGGGTCGACCCGGCGATGGGCGACGTGGACCTCGAGACCGTCCGGCGGGAGCTGGGCGGGAAGGTGGCCATCGCCGGCGGCGTGAACGCGCCGTTGACGTTGGGCACCGGCTCGCCCGACGAGATCCGCGCCCAAGTGCGAGACGCGCTCGAGACGTTCGGGCCGGCGGGGTTCATCCTCGAGCCCGTGGACTCGCTGTTCCCCGACACGCCCTGGCCGGCGGTCAAGACGATGATCGAGGCGTGGCGGGGGCTGGTTCTGTAGGCCTGCTGCTCTGGTGAGAACGGTCCCTGAGGCCTGAAGCCTGTCAGTCCAAGGAGCGGTCACGGTGAGCCAAACGTCGAAGCGTATCCAGTTGCCGCGCGAGTTTCCCGGGGTGCACTACTACGGTCCGGAGGAGGAGGCGGCCGTCGACCGCGTCATCCGCGAGCGGTCGCCGTTTCGCTACTACGGCGCCAATTTCCTGGCCGAGGCCGATTCGCTGGAGAAGGAGTTTGCCGCGCGGCTGGGCCGCAAGTACGCCCAGGCCGTCTCGAGTTGCACGAACGCATTGGCCTCGTCGATGGCGGCGTTTGGGATCGGGCCGGGGCAGGAGGTCCTCGTGCCGGGGTTCTTCTGGATCGCGACGGTGGCGGCCATCGTTCGCGCCGGTGCGGTACCGGTGCTCGTCGAGATCGACGACAGCTACACGATGGACCCGGCCGACCTGGGCGGCAAGATCACGCCCAAGAGCGAGTTAATCATTCCGGTGCACATGTGCGGGGTGCCGAGCAATATGCCGGCGATCATGAACGTTGCGCGTCGTTCCGGCGTGCCGGTGTTGGAGGACTGCGCCCAGGCAAACGGCGCGACGCTGGGCGGCCAAGCCGTCGGGACGTTCAGCGAGATGGCCGTCTTCAGCTTCCAGATGAACAAGAACATCACCGCGGGCGAGGGCGGCATGATCGTCACTGACGACGAGCGGCTGTACCTGCGGGCCAACGCCGCACACGATCTCGGCGTGCCCTGGGTCGACGGCATGCCGGTGCAGGGCAGCGAGCACGCCATGTGGGGCGCGGGGGCGAGGATGAGCGAGATCGGTGCGGCCGTGGTGCGTGCGCAGTTGGGCAAGCTCGATACCATCGTGGCCAACATGCGCGCGAGCAAATACCGCATTCGCGAGGCGCTGAGCGATCTGAAGGGCATTCGCTGGCGGCGCGTGGACGACCCGGCCGGCGACTCGGGCCCGTTCATCATCGCGATGCTCGCTGACGCGGACGCCGCCAAGCGGCTGGCGGCCGAGTGCAACGATCGCGGGCTGACCTGCTCGCATCTGCCCGACTACGGTCTGCACGTGTACTACAACGTCAAGGCGTTGGTCGAGCAACGGAGTAACGCCGCTGACGGTTGGCCGTGGACGCACCCGGCCAACGCGACGCTGTTACGACGATACGAGCGCGGCAGCCTGCCGAGGACCGACGCCCTGCTGGCACACGGCGTCGTGCTGCCCGTGCCGTCGAGACTGACGCGCGAGCAGGAAGACGAGTACATCGCCGTCTTCCGCCAGGCCTACGACGCCGCCGGGGGATGCGAGTGAACGGAACCGCGAACCGAGTGGGTGGCACGGTCAAGCGACGCCGAGGTACGAGGCGCCGCTTGGCCGTGGTGTCCCACCACCAGACGAGAGCCCTGACGTGAAGATCGAACCACGCGTTGGACTGGCGGTGATCCGCCATCCGTTGGAGGAGGGCGGCGAACAAGCGCCGCGGATTTTCGCGGACGCTGCCCAGGCTCTGCGCGCCGCCGGCATGGACGTCGTCGAGGCGCCGACGTCCGTCGAGGACGAGGCCAGCGCCGTCGCCGTCGGTCGGCACTTCTACGACCACCGGACGCCCGCGATCGTCCTGGCGGCCGCGACCTGGTCGGCCGATCCGCTCGTGCTCGACCTGCTGGCCGAGTGCAACGTCCCGATCGTGACGTGGGCGCTGCCGGGCATGAACACCGGCTCGATGTGCGGCTGTCAGCAGTTCTGCTACGTGCTCAAGGAGCTGGGCAAACCGTACCGTTTCGCCTTCGGCCAGCCGGACGACGCCGCGGTGATCGGCCGGATCGACCACTACGTCACCGCCGTCAACCTGGCCGCCGAGCTCCGCAAGACCCGCATGGGCCTGGTGGGCTACCGCGTCCCCGGCATGACCGAGGTCACGTTCGACGAGCTGGCGCTCAAGGGCGTCCTCGGACCGCGAACCGTCCACTACGGGCTAAAGCAGATCGCCGAGCGGATGGCCGACGTCCCCGAGGCCGACGCCCTGGCCACCTGGCAGCAGCGGATGGGCCACGTCAAGAAGGTCTCCGTCGGCCAGGCGGACATCGTCGCGTCGATGCGGGCCTACCACGTGTTCAAGCAGCTCGCCGACAGCGACGGCCTGAGCGGCCTGGCCGTCGAGTGCTACCCCGAGTTCATGGGCCGGTTCTGCGCTGCCGCCTCGCTGCTGGCCGACGAGGGCATCGTCATCGGCTGCGAGGGCGACATGAACTCGACCGTGGCCATGCTGATCCTGACGCGTCTGACCGGCCAACCCGTCCACAACACCGACCCGCTCGGTGTGGACACCGACGAAGGCTCGATCGTCTATTCGCACTGCGGCAGTGGGAGTCTCAGCCTGGCTCAATCCCCCGACGACGTCGAGGCCGCCCACGTCCGCCTGATGGACCAGGGCCTGTGCCTGCTGTTCCCCGGCAAGCCGGGCCCGGTGACGCTCGTCAATCTGGTCGGCCGCCAGGGAACGTACCGCATGGGCGTCGCCCACGGGCGGGCGGTCCCGACCGACATGGTCTTCGCCGGCAACCCCACCAAGGTGGTCCTAGAAGGCGGCGTCCAGAACCACCTGGACGTCGTCGCCCGCGAGGGCCTGGGCCACCACTGGATGATCGCCTACGGCGACGTCCGCGCCCAACTCGAGGAATTCTGCGCCGTCATCGGCATGCCGTTTGTTTGCTGCTAATGGGGTTCACGCGGGCGTCTCGAGATGGGTCCTTCGGCGAACCGCGCGGACGTACAAGGCCGTGGCGATGGCGACGAAGACGATGAAGAGCTGCGAGCTTCGGCCGAACCAGCCTTCGTGCCATAGCCCTACGATGACGACCCGCCATAGGACGATGCATTGCGCGCCCAGGCCGATCAGCGGGACGACGGCGTTCCATAGCCAGTGGAACCGGTCGCGGCAGAAGCGGACGTAGTAGACGACGTTGGCGACGTTGGCGGAGATGTAGACCACGGCGATGAACCAGGCGAAACAGCCGCCCCACCAGTTGATCGTGCGCGTCGTGCCCACGATCAGCGCCACCGGGATGACGGCGACGGCCGTCGTGATAAAGACGACGTGCAGGGCGTGCCAGGGGGCGCGCGTGCGCGGGTGGACGTAGGCCAGCCATCGGGGCAGCGTTCCGTCCCGGCCCATCGCGAACAGGACGCGCGACGCGGCCGTAGAGCATGGCACCAATGCGCCGATGCTGGCGGTCATGCCCGTCAGCGTCACGAGGAGCTTGAGCGGCCCCCAGACGCGCTCAGCCAGCGGCGTGATGGGCGTGGCGAACGCCCGCTCCGACAGGGCGATGATCTCCTGCTCCGTCGTCGCCATCGCGAAGGCCGAAAAACCGATCACGTACCAGATCCCAACCATCACGCACGTCAACACCATCGCCACGGGGATGGTCCGCTTGGCGTTCTTGGTCTCTTCCGAGGTGGGTGTCACGGCGTCGCAGACCATGGCCAATAGCGCGAGCGGCAGGGCGAGGAAGATGCCCGACCATCCGTCCTTGGCCGCCGTCGGCGTGACGGGCGCCCAAGAGAACGTGTCGTTGGCGATGGCGACGCCGATGAACGTCACCGCCAGCGCATGGCACTCTTAAATCCAAGAAAGCTTTGGAAGCGGGAATGTGGTAAGTGCCAGAAGGAGATTCAGACCACGTACAACCCAGAGAGACCTGAGACGGTTTATTGCGAAGAATGCTATC
The DNA here is from genome assembly GCA_964403235.1 of uncultured Planctomycetales bacterium. Classification (GTDB taxonomy): domain Bacteria; phylum Planctomycetota; class Phycisphaerae; order UBA1845; family JAFGLZ01; genus JAFGLZ01. The sequence goes on from CAYOGX010000512.1 coordinate 4,529, forward strand.
TGAAAGAGGTATACTAACCTTC
>CAYOGX010000513.1:0-4550 GCA_964403235.1 uncultured Planctomycetales bacterium
ATCACGGTCGACCTGCTCGGATTTGGGATGCACCCGCGCAACCTGGTCCAGTACACGGCTACCAGCGATCCGGGGGATCCCGACACGGACGATGACGGCGTCAACGACTTCGATGAGTTCGTCAACAAGAGTGATCCACGCAAGAAGGACACCGACGGCGACGGGTTGCATGACCATGAAGAGCTCAACCGCTGGCTCAGCAGTCCCGTCAGCGTCGATAGCGACGGCGACGCTCGTGGTCCCGACGGCAACCTGCCGCCCGCTTCGATCTTGTTCGACGGGCAGGAGCTGTACACGACGGGCGAGTTGGAGCTCGCTCCGCAGAATCGGACGCAGGTTAAGGTGGGCGCGACCTCGCCGACGCTGGACGACACGGACGGTGACGGGAAGACCGACTTCGAGGAAATTGACGATCCGCTCCGCAACTCGCGGATCGCCGATCTGCCTGCGCTGAAACTGGAGGTTGTCGACGACATCGTCGTCAGACTGAACGTGCAGTACTCCGACAGCGTTGGCGTCGAGACCGGCGTCAGCACCTCCCTGTCCCAGGGAACCACAACGTCGACCAGCATCAGCCAAAGCGACTCATCGAGCACGACGGAAAGCGTCGAGAACTCCGAGAAGATCGGCGCGTCGCTTACATCAGGCTTCCCGCCGTCTATGACCATTTCGGGCGAGATCAGCGAAACACGCGGCTTCTCCGAAACGACCGGGACCACGTTCACGACAGAATCCTCCGAGTCCAAGTCCACACAAGAGGCATTCGCTTCCTTCCAGAACCAATCGCGGGACCGTACGGAGGTAGCTGCCGATGGGTTTGTCAGCCTGGGGGTACGGGCGAAGAACGAGGGCAACTTCGCCTTTAGCCTGACCGACTTGATCTTCACGCTGCGGCAGTTCGTATCGCCGCGGATGCCCGGCGCGGATGCCGAATTCCGAACCCTGGCCACGTTGTCCCTGGGCCAGAGCGCGGCCGAGCTGGGGGAGAATGGCACGACGCTGGCGCCCGGTCAGAGCTCGGGTATCCTGCCGGTGAGCGCTCAGGGCGTGAGCGCATCGCTGATCAGGGAATTCCTGGCCAGACCGAACAACCTGATCCTCGAAACAGTCAACCTGGGCCTGAAGAACGACCAGGGAATGAGCTACGTGTTCGTGACCGAGAACACCTTCGGGCGGACGGCGTTGCTGGTCATCGACTATGGTGACGGTGTCGTCGAACGGTACCGGGTGGCGACCAACGTCGACCGGAACCCCGATTCGAGCTACGCGGGTATCAAGCTGGGCCGCGTGCTAGAGGATATCGGCATCGATTTCGAGACGGTTGCGAGTTACACGGGCACCCAGACGCTCTCCAGAATCCGCCGCGGGGGCGTCGACTTCGAAATCGACCAACATGAAGATGACCCTTCCCCGATCCCGCCACCGACCGACGGCCCCGATCCGCCGAGCAACTTGAAGCTGTTGTGGATCATCATCGGAGCACGCGACGAGCAAGTCGTTGATGTCGCAGGTCCGATCGACCTCGGGGTGGATTTCGAGGACATCGTCCTACAGAACCGTGACGAGGTCCGCCTCGTGTTTGTTCGCGACCTCGACCGCGATGGCCTGCATGATCGCGAGGAGTATGTCTTCGGCTCGAGCGACGAGACGGCCTACTCCGATGGCGACACGATGTCCGACTACTTCGAGACGCGGGTCGGGTGGATGGCCGGGATTCGTTGGAACGACCCCTGCAATCCGGGCGACCCGAACGATCCCAACGACTACGAAGTCAGGCTAGATCGGGGCCAGCAGGGCAGCGTCGACGCCTATCCACGTCTTGTGTTCTCCGATCCGACAACGACCGATGCGGACCGTGACGGCCTGGACGACTCGACCGAGTTCGAAGGGGGCACGGACCCCTTCAACCCGGACACGGATACCGACGGGTTCGACGACAACGTGGATCCGTTCCCGCTCAACCCGGCCAGGCGGCTCTACGTGAACGCTACAGTGGCGGGCGGCGCCGGGGACGGGAGCAGTTGGGAAGACGCGTTTGACTCGCTCGAGGATGCGCTGACCGAGGCGGACGCTACCAACAACGGCGACACCGACCCCAATAACGATGTTGGCGAGATCTGGGTCGCCCAGGGCGAGTACCAGCCGGCCGCGGGCACATCGTTCATGCTCTACCCGAACATCAAGGTTTACGGCGGATTCGGAGGCGGTGAGACGCGGCTCGTCGAGCGGAACGCCAATCCGCTGGTGAACAATACCATCCTAAGCGGAAACGGCAATCGTGTGGTCGAGACGTCCGGGACGCCAGGTGCAACGACGGTGCTCGACGGGTTCGCCATTACCGGGGGCGACGCAACAACCTATCCCGATGAGCAGGGCGGCGGCATAAAGATCGTCGGCAGCCCGACGCTGAGGAACCTATTTATCACGGGCAACACCGCAGACACGGGAGGGGGCATCGAGATCTCCGGGGCTGATAGCAAGCCGCTCATCACCCAGTGCGACATCAGCATTAACAATGCCGAGTTTGATGGCGGCGGGGTCAGGGTGACCGCCGGTGCGTCGCCAACGCTGATGGATTGCGACATCGATCGAAACACGATCGAGGCAGATACTGAAATGGATACCTACGGGGGTGGAATGTACGTCGCGACGGGCAGCAGCGTGACGCTACTTCGCTGCCACTTCACAGGGAACGTGCATCGGAATAACCATGCTCTGTTGTCGCACGATGCGTATGGCGGCGCGCTGGCCTTCAACGGTGCCCGTGGCACGATGACCAACTGCACGTTCCACGGCAACAGATTGGAGGCCAGCTCGATCGCCGGCTGGGCAGTGTTTGTCGGCATCGGCCAGGGCGTCAGTGTCGCGTCCGAGGTCGCTATGGTCAACTGCAGCGTTTGGGGCAACGATGTGGTAACCGCGCAGTTCACCTCCTGCGCTGCCGTACAGGTGAGCGGTGTGTGGCTCGGCGACTCGAGGCTTGCAATGACGAACTGCACGATCGCCGGGAACGGGCATAGCGACCCCTGGGCTGGCTGCGGCGTTTACGTTCGTTCGGGTTTCGCTGAGCTGACCAACTGCATCGCCTGGGGCAATCTGACGAGCGGCTCCGGGGCCGACCAGATATCCGTCAATACCAGTGCTGACGCGGCGATCCGGACGACCCTCATCGAGGACCTGCCGCTCGAGTTCCTCGGCAACGGCAACGTTGCCGGGGATCCGTTGTTTGTGAGCTGGGACCCGAGCACGGTGGATACGCCCGACCTGAGAGTGCAGACAGGTTCTCCCGCCATCGACGCGGGTAACAACATCGTCGATGTAGATCCGTATGAGCCGGGCATCCAGTTTCTGCCCGAGGCCGATCTGTATGGCGACCCGCGCATTGCGGACGGCGACGACGACGGAGACGCGGTTGTCGACATGGGCGCTTTCGAGTTCTAGCTGGCGCCTGGAGCTCCACGACGGTGGTGGCTGGCCGTCACTTGGCCGCCACAAACCGTCGCAAGACATGGCGAGGACCCCAACTAGGGCCCGCCCCATTCGCGTGCGGTCCTGGCCTTTCCCCAAGCTTGTGGGGCCGGCTGTCCCGGTCGCTCGGTCTTCCGGGCCCTCCCCGCCGCACGCGGCGGGGCTAAGCAAGACACGGCTGGCAAGCGCCTGCTCGGGTCGTGGTTTGTTGGTACGAAAGGGGAGTCATCCATGATCGCCGGTCGGTGGATGGGTGCCCTCGTCTGCATGGCCTTGCTCGGCGGTTCTGGCGCCGATGCGGGCGAGGCCGTGCGAATCGGTACGGAAACCCGGATCTTCGTCGACGATGCGCTCGTCGCGGTCAAGACGGGCGTGGTGCGGAAGGTCCATCCTTGTCGGAAGCTGCCCGGGCCGGTTGTGGAACCGGAACGGCCGTGGGAGGGCCGGCGGGTCTACGTGTACGGCACGGTCCACTACGACGCGGCGGCCAGGCTATTCCGCATGTGGTACGCCAGCTATCCGCCTGCCGGCAAGCGTGACAATCGATTGACCCGATCCCCCCGCGCGCTAGTCCTGTACGCGACGTCGACCGACGGTGTCCGTTGGTCCAGGCCGAACCTGGGACTGTACGAGTACGCCGGATCGAAAGACAACAACATCGTCTACGATCTAGACAGCCCCAGCGTGTTGGTGGACGCGCGTGAGCCCGATCCGGCCAAACGGTACAAGATGATCGGCCGGGGCCGGCGGAAGGGCGGCGGGCACGGTGCCTGGGTGGCCTACTCGTCCGACGGGGTGCACTGGAAGGACTACCCGGTCAATCCCGTCTTCAAGTCGAGCGACACGATCACCTTCACGCGCGATCCGTATCGCGGCGATTACCTGGCGTTTCACAAGCTCGGCGCCAAGATCCGCGGGTACCGGCGGCGGGTGGTCTGGTTGGCCACCAGCAGGAACATGCAAACCTGGTCGCCGTCGAAGTTGGTCATGGCCCCCGACGAGGTCGACGACGCCTGGGTCAAACAGAAGGGCCAGCGAACCGAGTTCTACAACCTGACGGCCTTCCCCTGGGGTGGGCAGTT
>CAYOGX010000514.1:0-4546 GCA_964403235.1 uncultured Planctomycetales bacterium
GAATACGGCGATCTGCGGCGGGGGGATATACAACGACGCCAACAGCAACCCGACGGTGACGAACTGCACGTTCAGCGGGAACACGGCGGACTCGGGCGGCGGGATGCAGAACGAGGTCAGCAGCCCGACGGTGACGGACTGCATCTTCAGCGAGAATACGGCCTGGTTCGGCGGCGGCGGGATGCACAACGAAGGCAACAGCAGCCCGACGGTGACGGACTGCACGTTCAGCGGGAATGAGGCGGAGTACGACGGCGCCGGGATGTGTAACGACTACGGCAGCAGCCCGACGGTCTCGAACTGCACGTTCAGCGGGAACACGGCGGACAGCGGCGGCGGGATGTACAACGCGCATAACAGCAGTCCGAGGGTGACGAGCTGCACGTTCGGCGGGAATACGGCACTCCTCGCCGGTGGCGGGATGGCTACCTGGTACAGCGGCAGCCCGGAGGTGACGAATTGCACGTTCAGCGGAAACACCGCGGACTACTGGGGCGGCGGGATGTACAACTACACCATCAACCCGACGGTCACGAATTGCACCTTCAGCAGGAATGCGGCGGTCAACTGGGGCGGCGGAATACACAACAACAACAGCAACCCGACGGTGAGGAGCTGTATCCTGTGGTCGAACACACCGGATCAGATCGACGACCGATACAATAGTACGTCGCTGGTCACGTATGCGTGCATCGAGGGCGGCTGGCCCGGCCCGAACAACATCAGCGACGATCCGCTCTTCGTCGACCCCAACGGGCCTGACGGTGACCCGAATGCGTGGGAAGACAACGACTATCACCTCTCGCCCAACTCGCCCTGCATCGACGCGGGCGACCCCAACGGGGACTACACCGGCCAGACCGACATCGACGGGCAGGGCAGGACCGACGGCGTCGTCGACATGGGCTCGGACGAGGTCTGGCCCGATGTGAACTACGTGCTTACGCTTAAGATCGCCAACGACCCATGGGGAGACGTCGCGCTCGACCCCGAGCCCAACGACCCGAACCTGCTGGAGTATTCAGCGGGAACCCTTGTGACGCTTACGGCCGAGCCGGTTGGGAACAAGTCCTTCAAGAAGTGGAAACTCTGGGACCCCAACGATGCGAACTACTTCGTGATCGACACCAACAACCCGATCACGATCGTGATGAGCGCCGACCGCAAGGTGAAGGCCGTCTTCAAGTGCGGCGGCGGTGGGATGGCGCCGTTGTTGGCCACCATGCTGGGCGTGCTGGGCCTGCACGTCCTGGCCAGGCGCAGGCGGTAGGGATCGCACTGGCGGCAGGTCCTACGTTCTCACGCAACACCGGACCGTACGCGTCCCAAATCACGGGCATCTTGCCCGTGAACGATGACAAATGGGCACACCGAGGCTCGGACCCCAATCCGGGTGCGTATCATCCACGCGCGGTGCCGCGTTCTGACAGGGACGTATAGACCGCTTCGATCTGGTTGACCATGCGATGATGGTCGAATCGGTCGAGGCACTGTTGGCGGCCGGCCTGGCCGTAGCGGGCGCGGCGGTCCGGGTCGTTGGCGAGGCGGACGATGGCGTCGGCCAGGGCCTGGACGTCGTTGAACGGTACGAGTTCGCCGGTCTGGTCGGGGATGATGACCTCGGGCGCGCCGTCGATGTCGAAGCTGATGGCCGGCCGCGCCATCAGCAGCGCCTGCACGACCGCACGGGGCAGGCCCTCCCACTGCGACGCGTGGACGAGCATGTCCATCCCCGCGATCAGGCGGGGGATCTCCACCGGCGGGACCAGGCCGGTGATGACGACGCGTTCGGCCAGGCCGGTCAGACGCAGCTCGGCCTCGTAGCGCTCCTGCCACGCCCCACCGCCCACCCAGACGAAGCGGAGTCGGTCGTCGCGGGCAACGGCGAGCCGCATGGCCGCCATCAACTGCTCGTACCCCTTGTTGGCGAACAGCCGGGCGATCGTTCCGACGATGATGACGTCGCCGTCGAGGTCCCAGTCGCGTCGGACGGCTTGCGCGTCATACCGGCCCGGGTCGAACGGGTCGACCTCTATGCCGGAGTAGATCGTGCAGAACTGCTCCGGCAGGCCGACGCGGGCGGCCAGGCACTGCTCGGTCATCGCGTCGGCCACGCTGATGATCCGGTCGGTGAACGTGGCACACCGCCGTTCGACGGCGGCAAACAGCCGCCGCTGGAGCGCGGACTGGGTTCGGTTGAAGCTCATGCCGTGGACGGTGTGGAGGATCAAGGGGACACGGGCGTCACGTGCGGCGAACCGGCCGACCACGCCCGCCTTGCTGCTGTGTGTGTGCACGACGTCGGGTCGCCAGGCCCGTAGTCGTTGCACCAGCTCGGTGCGGCACGCGCGGTCCCTGATCGGGCTGACCTGGCGCCGGAGCGAATCGACGAGCTCGAACGCGTAGCCGCCCCCGGATGCGCGGTCGTGGAGCGAACCCTCCGGCCCGGTCTCCGGTCCGGCGAGCAGCAGGACGTCGTGGCCGCGCTGGTGAAGACCTTCGCACGTCAGGAGCGTGTTCTCCTGGGCCCCGCCGACGATCAGTCGCGTGATGATCTGGCAGATTCTCATGCCGCTGCCCACACGATCAGGCCCGGTCGTGCGCCGACGGGGCATTCGGGCTGTGGGTGGCATGGTCAAGAGACGACCCGGTAGGGTCGTTCCTTGGCCATGTTGGCGCGATCGTGCGTATCCCCACGGCCAAGCTCAGCCGAGTCCCTCGGCTTCGGTTGACCGTGCCACCCGTTCGGTTGACCGTGCCACACCTTCGTTTGCGCCGGCCTGGGACAGGCGTCGATGTAGGTCCATCTGGCGGCGTTGGAGGCGGTAGGTCTCGCGTCGCAGGTCGCGGATCTGTGTGGCTACGAACCCCGTCAGCAGCGACAGGATGCCGCATCCGGCCGCTATGATCGCCGCCACGGGCAACGTGATGCCGCCCCGGTCGGACCCGGCAACGATCAGGAGGATCCGGACCAGCACCGCCACAGCCGCAAATGCCAACAACCCACCGCCGACCCACCCGAACAGGGCCATCGGCGATTCGGCCAACCCGTGCAGCACGTGGGAGACAATCAGCCCGCCGGCGCGAAACCGGCGCTTCTCCTTGCGGCGCTCCGGGCTCCAGGCGAGCGTGGCGGGGATCTCGGTCATCGTGAACCCCAGCGCATGGGCCTTGCTGATGATTTCCAGGTGCAGCTCCTTGCCGTCGGAATGCAGGTCCATCGCGTCCAGGACGTGGCGGCGGTAGGCGCGGGTCATCCCCGTGTTCATGGTCAGCCCGCCGGGCATGAGCCGGCGGAGCAGGACGTTGCCGAACCGCGTCAGGAACGCGCGATAGGCAGGCACGTTCTCCAACCGTCCGCCTTCGGCGTGCGGCGAGGCCACCACCATGTCGACGCCCGGTTGCTCGCAGGCGGTCAGCAGTCGGTGAACGATGTCGGTGCCCCAGCTCAGGTCGGCCTCGGTGGCGGCGATAAACTGGCCACGTGCGGCCGCGAAGCCCCGTCTCAACGCATACCCCCGGCCTCGGTTCGTTTCGTAGCTGATGATGCGGATGCGCGGATCGTCACCGGCCGCCTGCCGGGCCAACGCGAGCGAGTCATCCACGCTGCCGTCGTTGACGAGGATGAACTCCCACGGCCGACCGAGCGTCTCGAGCGCGGTGCGCATGGCGGCGACGGCCTCGGCGATCTTGGCGGCCTCGTTGTACATCGGCGAGACCACGGACAGGACGGGTGTGTCGTCGGCGCTTGACATGCCACACGATGTTTACAGGACCGGGCGATTCACTGCAAGCGCGTTCGCCGAGGCCGAGTCATACGAATCCTCACGGCCAACCTACCCCTCGTGCCTGCGTGGCTTGACCGTGCCACTCGTGCGAGCCAGGTCGGGCGCGACAGCCTCTATCAACGTTCGGGCGTGGCGTGTGCGAGGTCAACGTCGGCTCGATCCTTGTGGCCTGTGGGCTCGGGTTCGGCCAGGGGCTGGGCGAGCTCGGCGATGACGCTGTCGACGAAGAACGCGTCGGCAGGCGGCAGGTCGGCTAGATACCGATCAAAGAACGCCACCGTGCGGGCTGCGTACCGCTCGGGCTGGATGATGACGGGCTGATTGTGCTTGGCCCCCGCGACGATCCATTTGTACTTCGGCTGGGCGGACAGCGCGTAGAGCAGCTCGGTCTGCTCGACGGGGATGTAGTTGTCCTTCTGGCCGTGGATGAAGAAGATCGGCCGGGGCTTCATCCGCATCAGGGCCTTGCGAACCGAAGGAAACTCCACGCCCAGCTCGCGCTGAGCCCGCTGGAACATGCACCAGCGCAGGAACCGCCAGAAGACGGGTGGATGGTTCTCATAGACGAACCGCACCTTGGCGAAGATGTAGGCCCACCGCCGCATCAGGTACTCGATCGTGGTGTCGGTGCTGAACGCGCCATCGACCAACAAGGCGTGGACACGGGGATCGTTCTGGGCGGCCAGGATGGCCGCACCGGCGCCGCGGCTGATGCCGAAGATGCCGAGCTTGACCGGATGCCCGTCGGCCTCCAGCCG
>CAYOGX010000515.1:0-4542 GCA_964403235.1 uncultured Planctomycetales bacterium
AAGTCGCGCCGCATAAGCGGATCGATCGTCCCGTCCGTCCGCCAGAGCGGGATCGACCGCGAGCACGTCTCCAGATCGATCCGCATCCCGCCGCTCGCGCAGTTGTCGATGAACAGGTGCGGGTGGGCGGCGAGCAGGTCGTCCCACATCTCGTAGAGTCCCTCGACGCAGCGGATCTCGGCGATGCCCGTGCGGTCGGGCGCCTTCGTGTTGAGCTTCTGCCAGCACGGCAGCGCGGACGTCGCGTAGTCGATCCGCAGACAGTCGATCCCCCACTCCTTGACGGCCGTATTCAGGAACCGGGTCATGTGCTCGCGGGCGGCGGGTAATCCCAGATTGAACAGACCGAGCCGTCCGATGGGGTCGCGGCCGGCCCGGATGACCCACTCCGGATGTTCACGGGCGATGAGGGTCCCGTCGGTGATGCGCTCGGGCTCGACCCACAACACGAACCCCATTCCCGCTGCATGCGCGGCGTCGCCGATCGATCTGGGCCCACGGGGAAAACGCTTCGTGTTGACGGCGCGCTCGATCGGAAAGACGTAGTTCCCGACGGTCGGGAAGTCGTCCTTGCCGTAATAGGCGTCGAGCCAGAACATCTCAAACCCGAGTCCCTTGACGGCCTCGAGGTGCGACAGGACGTTGGCTTCGGTTCCCTTGTCCAGCTCATAGAACGCGGTGCTGAGATGGGCGATGGGCGGCGTGACGGTCTTGCCACGCACCTTGGGCACCACGTGGGCCAGCATGGTCTGACGAAAGAGGTTGTAGCCGCGGAACGGGTCCTGGCCGAACCAGTAGAGCTGCAAAATGCGCGGGGTGCGGATCGTCTCGCCCGGTGTCAGCTTGAGCCGAAGGTGCTGCATACCGGCGCGAATCCGCAACGCGCCTTGGGTGTGCGCCACCGACGCTGTCCATTGCCCCGACCAGCCGATAGCGGTGATGACCCCGCCGCGTCCCCAAGAGAGGTCGAAGAACGGACAGGCACCGAGCGACGGCCTGCCGTCTCGGGGCGCGAAGTCGACTTGCTTGCCTGTGGGCAACGGCGTCTCGAACGGCTGCCAGTCGTGCGCCCCGGCCGTGCTGCCGTGCAGGCGGTGCAGCATTGGGGCGGTGCCCAGGGCAGGGACAACGCCTACGTCAACGGCCTTGACCTGCTCGAGGATGGGCGTGTCGCGCTCGCCCTTGTTCGTGAAGTGCAGCGTCCAGTCGACGCCCGGCGTGTCGGTGTAGATCGTGCAGACGGCGCGGACCTCGAGCTGCGTCTTCGGATCGGTCAGCGTCAGGACGCGGCGGTGTCTGGTCGCATCGATTCGCTCATCGCGGACGCTTCGTTGCCAATCCTTGATGAGCTTCGACGAGGGCTGACCGTCGTAGACGAACGAGAACGGCAGATCGGTGCCGGCCGACGACCGCGCGGCCAGATCGTCCAGCCAGCACACCGAGCCGTCCTGGAACACGACGCGTGCGTCGGCCCAGTCGGCCTGGTCCCAGCCTCGGCCGTCGCCGCCGTTGTTGACGATCAGGTCGAAACACGTCGCGCCGTCGAGCGCGACGTCGATCGACTGGACCTGACCCGTCGGACGGATCACCGGCGTGGCGAAGACGTCCTTGCCGTCGACGTTGACGTGCATGGTTACCGACGCCTTGGTGCCGTCGACGTTGCGGTCGAGCCCGATGTCGGCGGTGAACCTGGCGGCCGGTTTGGCCAGCGACACCCGCATCACGCTGAGTGAATTCACGCCGATGCCGTGCGTGTAGGTCTTATCACCGAGTCGGAGCGGCCCACCGGCGGCGCACCGTCCCACCTTCGTGTCGCCCGGGCCGTCCTCGTGCACCACCGTCAGCCGATCGCCCCGCGCCATCGCGCCCGGTGCCTCGGCGAAGGCAGCCTCGGCCCAACGACGATTGAAGTCCACCTCGTCGCCGCCGGCCCCGCCCGTCGGGACGGACGCACCGGACCCCACACACATCCCGTCAGTCGGCTGCAAAAGCATGATAAGCACCATCGACTGCAAGCATGTCGACACGTGTCTCGCCTTCATCGGCTAGGTTCCCCAGAAGGATTCGAAGTTCAGGGTCCAAAGTTCCGGCTTGTGATTTAGCGTACTGCGTTCTCCTCGAGCGATCGCACACGGTCCGTAGACATTTTACGCTCATGTTGTGACAGTGCAGACACGCGTTGAACGCCATCGTATAGGACCGCAGGTCCAAACCTTAGACCCTGAACCCTGAACCCCGAACCCTGAGCCCTGAACCCTGAACCCCGACCCCTGAACCCTATCCTTGTCGTGCATTGTAGAGCGGTCCGCCGGCGTCGCGGTACTGCACGAGCACCGCGCGGGCGCGGTCACGGAGAACGTCTTGCAGGACGGCGATACCGCGACGCTCGAGCGACTGCACCCAATCCGGCGGCTTGGGCCCCTCGTCGAACCCGACGGCGCGGGCGTCCTCGTCGCGTGCGCCACAGACGAGCCCCCGCACGCCGGACCAGTAAACCGCGCCGAGGCACATGGCGCACGGTTCGGTGCTGGCGACCAGTTCGTAGGTCGGCGCTGGGGTGCTTCCCAGGTCATAATGGCCGAGCACCTCTTGGGCGATCGCGATGGCCACGATCTCCGCATGCGCGGAGGAACACCTGGCTGGCACCACCAGGTTGACGCCAAGTGAGAGCAGCCTGCCGCTCTCTCGCTCGAACACGCCCGCGCCAAAAGGCCCGCCCGTCCCGTGTTCGACGTTCAACCGCGCCAGCTCGACGGCGAGGTCCATCCTGTCTTCTGCGCTGGGAAACGCGCGGTCGGGGTCCGGCAAAAACGCCGCCACCCAATCAGGCAGTCGCAAGACCACGTCCGGGAACCGCATGTCGGGCCCATCCTTTCCGATGCCATTTCGAACGCGGCGGTAACGATCTCATTGTCCCATCCGCCAGGGCTGACGCGCTTGGTAGGCTCGGACGCGTCGTTGGATGTCGGCCGCGACGTCGTTCTGCTGAGCGTCACGGGCCAGGGACGCGGCGCGCCGGGCGGTCGTGACGGCCTGGTCGAACCGGCCGAGCTCGGCCAGGGCGGCTGCGAGTGCGTCGAGCGCATCGGGCTCGCGATGGTGGGTACGTTCGCAGGCCTGACGGGCCAGGGTCAAGGCCTCGGACCCGTTCCGAAGGGCCGCGTCGGGGCAGGTCGCCAGCAGCCACGCGAGCATCGCAGAGAACGTGGCGTTGTGCGGCGCGGACTTCAGGCCCTCCCGAAGGACCGCTGCGGCTCGAGTGTATTGTCCCGTTCGTCCGCAATTAGCCGCCAGTGCCATCCTCGCCGGTGCATGGGTCGGCCTGAGTTGCAGCGCTGCCGCCAGGTGTTCGAGCCCTTTGGTGACCTGAACGAGATCGTCGCTTGATGCCAGGATCATTCCCAGCCCGTTATGCGCGGCGAAGTTGCGAGGTTCCCTCTCGAGCGCATTGCGAAAGGCGGCGGCGGCTTCGTTGGGCCGTCCGAGCTTGCCGAGTGTGACAGCCAGGTTGATGTGGTTGTTGACCGTGTGTGGTTCCAGCGCCACGCTCTGGCTTTGGTGGTATAGGGCTTGGTCGAACCGGCCTTGTTGACCGAGCCAGTGGGCCAGCTTGGCGTGCGCGATCCCGTTGGCCGGTTGGACCTGGATCGCCTGATGCCATAGCGTGCCGCTATCATGCCACACCCCGATCTGACGTCGGGTCAACCACGCCAGCCCGATCAGGGCGGGTACCAGCAGCACCGAGACGATCGCGAACGCGGCGCTCCAATCCGGGCTCCTTTTGCGTCGGCGCCACACCGTCAGCCAACCGCCGGCGAACAGGATCGCCCAGCCAAGGCACGACAGATACGTGTACCGATCGGCCGCAATCTGCGGGCCGATTTGCACCAGGCCCACAACCGGTGAGAGGATGACGAGGTAGGTGATCCACGCGACGAGCCCGGCCGGCCAACGCCGGGCCGTCACGACCGCAGCGATCGAGATCAGCACGACCGCGATGCCGCTGAGCACGAAGCGCTCCGCGAAGGGGTTGAACGGGTTGTCGGGCGCGTACAGCGGCGAGAGCCCGAGGGGCAGTAGGGTCTTGTGGAGGTAGAAGGCGATGCCGTGGAGACTGATGGCGATGCGGGCCAACCAGGGGACGGCCTGGACCGAGGCCAAGGGCGCGTCGCGGTATTGGGCCAGGATGGCGATGACGGCCGCTGCGCTCGCGAGCGCCAGGTAAGGCAGCTTCTCCAGCCAGATGCGGCGCTGCGGTAGGTGCGACCGAGGCCCGCCCAGCCCGCCGAGTTGGCGGAGCGGATAGACGTCGAGCAGGACCAGCACGACCGGGAGGGTCATGCCGATGGCCTTGCCCATCAAGGACAAGACGTAGGCCGCCAACGAGGCCGCCAGCCATCCGGTCCGGGCGGGTCCGGTCCGCGCTGACGCTCGCAAGTAGGCCGCCAGCGTGATCATGAAGAACAGCCCGCTGGTCACGTCACGGCGTTCCGTGGCCCAGGCCACCGACTCGACCCGCAGGGGATGGATGGCGAACAGCAG
>CAYOGX010000516.1:0-4530 GCA_964403235.1 uncultured Planctomycetales bacterium
CGGGAACATGCCGAGTCTGGAAGACAGGGCCGAGGTGGCCGAAGGCAGCACGCCGGCGGTGAGCGCCTACACGGCCATCTACGTCACGCCGACCGGCGGGCTGGATCTGCTCGATATGGGGTCGCAGCAGATCACGTCCCTCGTCAGCAGTGGAGCAGGTCGCCCCCGGGCGGACGGCAACATCACGGTCTACACGGCGGGTAGCGTGCTGTACGCCTATGACTACACCATCGACGACAGTGTCCAGGGCGTCCAGAAGATGGTCAACCTGAGCGAAGCCCTGATGGCGATGACGGGCCAGTTCATCTCCGCGAGCAACCCGAGCATCGACGGGAACCGCGTGGTGTTCGCCGGGCCCAGTCCCACTGGTGGCGCCGGCCACGACATCCACGTGTTCGACCTGAACCTGGTGAACGGCACACTGGACTTCGACAACCCGATCGTCCAAGACTCCCACGTCGTCATTCCCGACCCCAATCCCGGCGCCCCCGCGGATGACGACCGTCCGGACGTATCCGGCGACTGGGTCGTCTGGCGGCGGGGCAGTGCGGCGGCGGGATACTCGGTCTGGGGCTACGACCTGACCGCCGAACAGATCTTCCAACTGAGCATCGGCAACGCGGACGGGCCGCGGCTGCCTCGAGCCAGCGGCGAATACGCCGCCTGGGTGGAGAACGACGGGGGCAACAAGATCGTCCTCCACGAGCGCAATGTCGGCGCCATGACGTTGTTCTGGCAGCAGAACGACGTGTCCGACGAGGTGACCTTCTACGGCGACCTGCTGGTCTGGGCGGACAGCCGCAACGGCAACTTCGATCTGTACGGCTACTACCTGCCCGGCACGACCGAGCCCAGTGGCGTGTGGGGTTCGGGGTCCGACAACGTCTTCACCGTGGGCCGGGACGGAACGATCCTCCGTTACCACCACGAGAACGACGTGTCTTCGAACCGGATGGTCTGGACCCAGATGCCGAGCGGCACGACCGAGCCGCTGAACGGGATCTGGGGTTTGGCCGACGACGAGGTGTACACCGTGGGCGGTACCGGGACGATCCTGCGCTACAACGGCCTGGGATGGTCCCCCCAAACCAGCGGCACGACGCAGGCGCTATACGGCATCTGGGGGGCCGGGACCGATGACATCTTCGCCGTGGGCGAAGGCGGGACGATCCTTCACTACACCGCGAGCGGCTGGTCGTCGATGGCCAGCGGCGTGACCGAGACGCTCCGCGGCGTGTGGGGCTCGGGGTCCAACGATGTCTTCGCCGTCGGGGCCAACGGGACGATCCTGCACTACGACGGCGGGAGCTGGTCGCTGATGACCAGCGGGACGACGAAGGGCCTCAACGGCGTGTGGGGCACTGGCGCGGGCGACGTGTATGCCGTGGGCGATGACGGGACTATCCTCCGCTACGACTCATGGTGGGGCAGTTGGTCGTCGATGGTCAGCGGCACGACGCAGCCGCTCCACGCCGTGTGGGGGACCGGGCCCGACGAGGTCTTCGCCGTCGGGAACTGGGGCGCAGCCCTGCACTATAACGGATCGAACTGGGCCGTGACGTCCAGCGGCACGCAACGGGGTCTGGCCGGCGTCTGGGGAACCAGCGGCAGCGACGTCTACGCCGTGGATAGCTGGGGCAGGGTCGTCAATTATGACGGGGCCCGTTGGTCGACCGTGTTGGAGGGGTCGGGGGTCCAGGACCATCAGTTCCAGCTCACCTTCGGCCCGAACGACGAGGAAAACCCGGACGTCTGGGGCAACGCGATCGCCTGGCGTGAAACCCAGACCGGTAAGGTTTACATCAGCGGCGTGCCCTACGGGGTGGGTCAGATCGAGGTGCCTCAAGAGGGGGCCAGCATCGATTTCGGCAACGTCGTGGTCGGTGTTCCTCGAACCTACGACATCGAGATCAAGAACGTGGGCACCGGCCCGCTGACCATCGAGGGGCTGGTGACCTCGCTGACGTCCGGTTCAGCCAACCTCAGCCTGGTCACGTCCATTCCGCCCGATGCCAGCGGCCACATCGTCATCCAACAGGGCACCAGCTTGATGGCCCAGTTGGTCCTGACCGCCACCGACGTGGTTGGCGTCCCGCCGGAGCTGATCGAGGGCACGGTGGAGATCCACAGCAGCAACAGCGAGGGGGCGCTGAACCCGATCACGCTGAATTTCCAGGCCCTCGCCGACGAACCCAATATGACGGTGGTGACGGGCGGCCTGGATATGGGCAGTATCACGGTGGGACAGACGTCCGTCGCGAGCTTCACGGTCCGTAACGACGCCTCGACGGCCCCCTTGGTCATCAACAATGTCCGGTCCGACGATCCCAGTCTGAGCTTCCAACTCCTGTCCGGCACCACCACCCTCGAACCGGGCGAGGAGGCCGTCTACCAGGTTACCTGGACCCCAACGACCGGTGGCAGCCTCAATGCGACCGTCGAGATCCACACCAACGACCCCGGCGCGTCGCCCTACTACGCCCTGAGCGCCACCGGGTACGCGACCGGCGTGCCCGCCATCGTCGTGACGGAGAGTGCCGGCGCGTCCAACGACGACAAGATCGATTTCGGTGCTCGGGATCAGGCCCCCGGGACGGTCTCGCAGCAGTTCACCATCACTAACACCGGGTCCGACGATTTGATCATCAGCAACTGGAACCTGATGGGACCGGGCGCCGCCGTGTTCTCGCTCCAGTCCGGCGGGTCGTCGCTGCCGATGTCGTTCACGCTCGCGCCGAACGGCGGGTCCATCACGGTGGACGCCCTGTTCAACACGGCGGACCGGGGCGTGTTCACCGCGACCCTGTCCCTGACGACCAACGACCCCGACCCGCATGACGCGACCTACACGATCGCCTTGACGGGGACGGTCAAGACGGGCTTGGCCATCGTGACACCGGACGAGTTGGACTTCGGTCAGGTGGAGCGCGACGAGACCTCCGCGAGCCATGCGTTCTGGATCGTCAACAACGGGCAGGCCCCGTTGACGGTCTACGGGGTCACGAGCACGAACGCGGCGTTCCAGGTCACGGCCCCGACGGGCTACTCGGGCATGTTTGTGTTGGCTGCCGGCCAGACCACGCCGGCGTTCATGGTCACCTTCTCCCCGACCGCGGCACAGACCTACCAGGCCGCCATCCAGGTCAGCAGCGACGACCCCACCTCGCCGATCCTGTCCGAGCCGACGTTGACCGGCGAGGGCATCGACGTGGCCGACCTGGTCGTGGCCGGAGGCGTCAGTGCCGACGGAACCCTGAGATTCCAGGACACGACCGTGGGCACGACGCGCGAGACGACCATCACGCTCAGGAATGCGGGTAGCGGGACGCTTCGGCTGCTCAGCTGGTCGGTGGACAACAGCGCCTACGTCATCAGGGGGACAGCCGGGCCGGGACCGATTGAGTTGGGACCGAACGGAAGCCCCAGTGACAGCGTGGATTTCATCGTCACCTTCACCCCGCTGTCGGCGATAAACCACCCGGGTACGATCACGATCGTCAGTGACAATCCCAATGGTGGCACGCTGACGATCAAGGTACTCGGGCAGGGCACGCCGGTGCCGGTGGCCGCCGACTTCAACGGGGACGGGCAGGTCGACGGCAACGACTTCGCGTTGTTCCAAACGGCGTTCACGTCCGGCCTGTACGACTCGAGCATGGATCTGGACCATGACGGCGACCTCGACTTCGCGGACCTGGGCATCTTCCTGGGCTACTACGGGCAGCAGTCGAAGGCGCCTGCCAAGACGCAAGTGGCCTCGTACGTCAACTCGCCCGACGGTGAGGGGTCTGCGGTAACCGGCGGGATCTCGACCGATGGCAACGCCAAGTTGGCCGGGATGAGCACGCTTGCGGGGACTGCGGATCAGGACGCCGACGAGGCGATGTTACACGAGAATCTGAGCGCCGCTCTCGACACCGGCGCGTTGGACGAGGCGATCGAGTCGCAGACGGGTGCGGTCGATCCGAGCGCCCAGATCGGCGTGGGCGATGTGTCAACGCCCGAGACGGGCGACGTCGAGGCCGGTTCGCGTGCCGTCGTCGTCCAAGCCGTGGCGTCAGGCCCGGCCACGTCCCTTGGCGGCCTGACGACCCCTGCCGCCGGCCAGTCCACGCTGGGGGCTGACGTGGCGGCGCCGGTGACCGATGGGTTGTACCTGGCGGATCTGAGCACGGTGGATCCGTTGGTGGTGCCGTATGCTCGTGCGTTGTTGGGCTCGAGCGGGTAGCGGCTCGGTGAACTGTTGACAGGACCGTATGAACGTGTGGTCATGATGATGAATACGGGAGGGAGCGTTTCATGACGCGTCCAGTATGGATAACGGGTCTGTTGGTCTCGATGCTGTGTCCCGTGGCGAGTGGAGCCCGGGGGGTGAAGATCGAAGGGGTTTTCGTCCGGACAGGCCAGCTCACCCCGATTGCGCAGATCAACGTCGGTGATCCCGTGCAGCTCATTGTCCGGGTCAGCGACGTCAGCGACGTGCAGCCTCAAGGGGTGGCTGGCGGAAAGGTGGACGTCACCTGGAACGGC
>CAYOGX010000517.1:0-4528 GCA_964403235.1 uncultured Planctomycetales bacterium
TACTCGTAGAGCTGCACCTGTTGGACGATGGTATAGGGCGGGCGCGATTGCTGACCGTCGCGGAACGTCGTGTCCGTCACGCACAGGTCGCGGGCCAGGGCCTCATCCGGATCGAAGCACGTCAGCCGGCCATCGATCTCCTCGTAGATCGGGCCGGTCAGCGGGATTCGGGGCGGCTTGGAGTAATCGAAGATGTCCTCCATCAGGTTGGGCTCGGCAACGTCCTGAAGGGGATATACGCGCGGCATACGGGTTTCTCCTTCCGGCCTGGCCGCCGACTGACCGCTGCGCAAGAAATCATGCAGGAACCCGGGCCTCCGAGCCCTTCGGTCGCGGCACTCCCAGCCTTGCTTCGGTGGCCAAGCCGTTGTGGGCGAAAGGAACGCTCAGCCTTACTGGTTGACGATGTGGTGGTGGATGAAGTCCACCGCCGCACCCACGGTCATGATTTGCAGGGCGGCGTCTTCGTCCATTTCGATACCGAACTCCTCCTCGAAGGCCGCCACCAGCTCGATCGACTGGATCGACTCAGCCCCCAGGTCGGCGGCGAAGTCCGACTCCAGCGTAACCTCCGAGGGGTCCAACTTCAATACGCGCGCCGTCGTCTTGATCACCCGTTCTTGCACTTCCAGCTTGTCCATATTGTTCGTCCTCCGCGCCGAGACGTCCGCCCGGACGCGTCTCTTGCCGTGTCTGGTTGCATGCCAGCCCCACCCCCCTACGACACCATCCGCCGGCCACGCTTGATGGCCTCGTTCCGCTCGTCGGCGGTCAGCTCGTAGATCGCCTCCCACATCGCCCCGACGGCGGGGGTCCATTTCAGCTTCCGGCGGCCCATGGCCGTCGACGCCGTCCGGTACAACGCCTTCCGACCGAACCCCTTCGTGACCACCCCGTTGATCAGCCACGCGAACGACGGGATCGTCTTGGGCAGCGGCTGGCCCGTCGCCATGATCAGCGTCATGCTCCCCACCATCGCGCCCGTGTTCAGCAGCGTGCCGATCGACGTCTTGGTATGGTCGCCGATCATCGCGCCGACCTTCGTGCTGCCCGTGTCGATCTTCTTACCGTTCTGGACGACCTCCACGCTCGAGTAGTCGTTCTTCAGGTCGCTGTTGGTCGTCAGCGCACCCAGATTGACCCATTCACCGACGTAGGCGTGGCCCAGGAACCCGTCGTGGTATTTGTTAGAGTAGCCCTGGATAACCGATTCCTCAATCTCACCGCCCAACCGACACACCGGCCCGACGCTGCACCCTTCTCGCAGCTTCGTGCCCAGCAGCAGCGTCTTGGGGCCCACGTAGGCCGGGCCCTCGATCCGCGTGAACGGATGGGCCTCCACCCCTTCGTCGAGGTAGACCGGCCCTTCCGACGCGTCGATCACCACCATCGGGTGGATCTCGCAGCCCGGCGCGACGAACACGTCGTTCTTATTCCCGCGGATGGCCGACGGCTCCTCGACGGTCCCTTCGATGCCGCTCCGCCCGACGGACTTGAAATCGTCGATGGTCTGGTGCGGGCTGGCCAGCATCACGTCCCAGACATATTCATATCGCTCGGCCTTGCACGCCTTGGTCGGCAGCGTCCGCTCCGCGCTGGCGATGAACGCGTCGATCGAGCCGGCGTCCAGCTTGCCCAAATCGCCCTGGCTGACACGAACATAAGCCACCAGCTCGCCGATGGTACCCACCTCGCTCGGGCCGGTCGGCGCGACGTCCAACGTAGATGCTTTGACCGATCCGTGCACCAGCAGCAGGTCGTCGCCCGCCAACGTGGCCGGATCGTTCACCTTGCCGTCCGCCTGCGCCACGTACACGTCGGCCATGTAGCCCGGCACGAAGTAGGCGACCTGTTGGGCGCCCGACTGGGCGATCAGCTTCTCGCCCAGCGTGGTCATGCCACACCGCAGTTCCCACACGGGCCTGCACAGGCTGAGCGGATAGAACTTGGCCCGTTCCTGGTCCGGACCGTCGAACAGAATCAGTCGCATAAGCTCTTCTCCCGCTGACGGCCGACCCGCCTCGGCGGGCCGGGTCCGCAGTCAGGTTTGCTTCCTACCACCACATGATAGCGCCGATCTGTTTATCAATGCTCGTAAGTATCCAAGGTCAGCCTGGTGGCCGCCGCCTTGTCGATAACGTACGTGGCGAAACGGTGCAACTGCAAGGCCGAGGCCGGGCACACGGCGCTGACGGGTCCTTCCAGCGAGTCGGCCACGGCCTGGGCCTTGCCCTCGCCGGTCGCCAGCAGCACCACCTTACGGACCTTGAGGACCGTCCCGATCCCCATGGTGATCGCGTATTTCGGCACCTCGCGCATGTGCTTGAAGAACCGGGCGTTGGCCTTTCGCGTCGACTGCGTCAGCGTCTTGATACGGGTCAGCGAGCCCAGCGAACTGCCCGGTTCGTTGAAACCGATGTGCCCGTTGCCGCCGATGCCCAGGACCTGCAAGTCGATGCCGCCGACATCGTCGATCATGGCCTCGTATTCGTCGCAAGCCCGCTGGATGGCGGCCATTCCGCGAACCAGGCCTTCGGGCACGTGCGTGTTCTTCTTGTTGATGTTGATGTGGTTGAAAAGCTCGTGGTCCATGAAGTAACGGTAGGACTGGTCATGCGTCGGCGCCAGTCCCACGTACTCGTCGAGGTTGAACGTGATCGTGGTCGAGAAGTCCAGCCCCCTGCCCTTCCGGCACCGCCGAATGAGCTCCTTGTAGAGCGGGATCGGCGTGCTGCCGGTGGCCAACCCCAGGACCGGGTTCTGGTGCAGGGCCATCTCCTGCTCGACCAGGTCGGCCGCTCGCTTGCCGACCTGCTTGGCATTGTCAACGATAATGACTCTCATGCGTGCCTCTCCTGATACGCCCTCGCTGTCCCCGGCCCGCCCGGCCGGGAGAGCTACCAGGATAACATATTCGCTTGGTCATACGGCAGCGATTTTCCCCATATCCTGAGGCACTTACGGCGCCCAACTTAGGAACCGAATCCCACTTGCTTCCATAAGTTCCCCAGACAGCGTTAGTAGACCGTCACGTCGGGACACAAGACGAAGAGCTTTTTGATTCCGGAATACGAACTCGTCAATATCTGCTCGTCACTCGTGTTCCGCCGGCCCTCCCGCAGTGTCCGCGACGTGGTCGGGGGATAGCTCTTGGCCGGCCCGCAGCCTTTGAATATTCGGCCAGTGGCGGATCACCACCAGCCCCGCCACGATACCGGCGAAGATGATCAAGGGGGTCAGCGACACCAGCGACTCGCCCGCCACGGCCCCCACCAGGATCACCAGGGCCGGAAACGATCCGCACGCCACGATCGAGGCGATCGAGATGTATCCGGTGGCCTTCTTGACCGCACCCCAGACCCCAAACGCCAGCAGGCCCGAAATCGTATAGTACGGCCAGATCGCCAGGACCGCCCCCAACGACGTGGCCACGCCCCGGCCGCCTCGGAACCCCAGGAACACCGGGAACAGATGCCCCAGGATGGCCGCCATGGCGACGGCCAAGCGGGCGAGTTGGTCCCAAATCATGCGGTCCTCCGCCGCGAACACCCCGCTGCGGTCCAGCCACAGGCCCACCAGCAGCACGGGGAGGAATCCCTTGAGGGCGTCCAGGGCCAGGACGATGAAGAACCAAGGCCGTCCAAGCACGCGCCCGGCGTTGCTGGCACCGATGTTCCGGCTGCCGACCTTGCGCAGATCCACGCCCTTGGTCAGGCCCGCCAGCAGGCCGAACGGGACCGAACCGGCCAGATAGCCGGCCAGGACGAACCACACCCACCCCATCGTCGCGCTCATCGAGCGGTCCTCCCGCGGATGATCTCGTCGTAAACAACCAGCATCTCGTCGGCGTGCCGGCCCATGCCCAGCCGCCCGCGAAGCTGCTGGCCGCTCCTGCCGCAGGCCCGCCGGTGCTCGTCATCCGCCAGACGCACGATCCGATCGACCAACTGGTCGGCGGCATCGGCCGAATCGATGACATAGCCGTGGACGCCCTCCTCGATGACCTCGGCCGCCCCGTTGTGCCGCGTCGTGATGGCCGGCAGCCCCGACGCCAGCGCTTCCAGGACGACCCGGCTGCACGGATCGTAGTAGGTCGGGTGGATCAGGACGTCGGCAGCGTGGTACAAGGCCCACACCCGTTCGCTGGGTCCGACGAAGGTGATTTTCTCGGCGATGCCCAGTCGCTCCGCCAGTCGCCGGAACCGCGCCGGGCTGTCCCGTCCCACGATCAGGACACTGACCGACGGGCCGTTTCGGCGCGCCAGCTCGGCCACCGCCTCGATACCCCTGCCCACGCCCTTGAGCCGGAAATTGTGGGCCACCATCAACAAAACCAGCTCGTCCTGGCCCAGGCCGAACTGCTCCCGCAGCTCCCGGCGGTCGTGCTGCCGAAGTTCGTCGGTCGTTTCGGGCACGTCCACGCCGTTGAACACCAGGCGGATTCGCGATTCGTCCAGCCGGTAGTGACGTCGGACTTGATCGACCACGTACTGGCTGACCGCCGCGACGAGGGTCGGTGAGCACCGGT
>CAYOGX010000518.1:0-4525 GCA_964403235.1 uncultured Planctomycetales bacterium
CGATCGGAAGCCCTGGCCGCTGTACTCCTCGTAGTTGCAGTTGCCGTTGTTCAGGTAGTCACCGGCCGTGGGCTTCGGGACGTTCAGCACGCCGCGCTTGCGGGCCAGGTCGGTGATCTGCCAGATCCGCCCGCCGATCTGCGGCACGACGACGACCTCGACCGCGCCGTTGTTCAGCCGCACCACACGGACGGTCTTGCGCTGCCGCTGGCGCACGTCGGCCAGCCAGTCGTTGAACGCCCGACCCTCCCGGATGTGAGTCACGCCCTCCTTGCGGGCGATCTTCTCGAACCGATCCAGCACACCCTTGGTTTGGGCGAGCGCCTTGTTGACAAACCCTTCCTCGGTCAGCGTATACCCGCCGCCGGCCCGGGCGAGTTGGACGTACATCACCGGCAGCCGCGCGACCTGGACGCGGTGCAGCAGTTTCGGATCGTCCTTGACGGCCTGCTCGGCCTGGTCGAACAGCTCGCGGGCCCGGGCCATCACGTTCTTTTTCATGTAGGGCATGCCCGGCCCGGAATAGATCCGCACGTGATACCTGACGTCGCGGACCTGCTCGTGCATGAGCGTGACGTACTGCCGGATCGCCTTGCCCGCCGGGCCGTAGTAGCCCTCGCAGAACTCATCGATGGCCCGGTCCGTGTCGTACGTCGGGTCCCACAGCGTCTTGGCCATGATCCACGTTCGCAGCTCGGCCAGCTCGCCGCCCTTGGTGTAGTAGTCGGCCTCTTCGTAGAGGCTCGTCACCCCGTTGTTGATGAAGAAATCGATGTTCGGCTTGAGCACGTACAGGTTGGGGAACGGCATGATCGTGTGCGCGTAGTTGATGACGTAGTCCCAGATGCTCAGCCGCTTGCAGATCTTCGACCAGCCGCGGATGTCGTCCACGAACGTCTTGTTGAACCGGTCGGTCGCCAGCGGGTGGATGAAGCAGCACTCGATGCTGCACAACCGGACCGTCACGTTGGGCCGCGGCCTGAGCGTCTTGGGCGGCTTGCGGCTGTATTGATAGGCCAGCGTGCTGATGATCTTGTCGGGGTGGTCTTTCTCGATGTCTTGGGCGATGGCGTTGACGAAGGCGATGACGGGTCCGGCCTGCGAGCCCTCGCGGTCAGCCAGGGCCTTGCAGTTCGGGCACTCGCAGTAGTTGTGCCAGTCGTTCTGGGAGACCGAGAAGATCGTCGCGTTCGGGTTGGCCTTGATCCATGACCGCACGCGCTTTTTGGCCAGCTCGAGCACCTCGGGGTTCGTCAGACACAGTTGGGTGCGGCCGCCCATCCGTTGGCCCTTGACCATCGAAAACCACTCGGGGTGTTTCGCGAAGTGGTCCTTGGGATCCAGGATGCTGTTGAACGTGTGGACGAAATGGGCGTAGGCGATCTTGCCGCCGCGCTTCGCGTCCAGGTATGTCTGCGTGCCGTTGATCTTGTTGCGGACGGCCCAGTCGGCGTCGCGGCTGTGCGGGTAGTCCGTCGAGCGATACTCGAGCCGCGGGACGACCCGTCTGGCGAGCGGCTTGATCGCGATCTTGCTCGATTTCGGGATTCGCGAGCAGTCGGGCGTGAACCAGCGGCAACCCAACTCGTCTTCCAGGAGGGAATAGACGCCGTACAGCGTGCCGCGCGGCCGGCCGCCGACGACGACCAGGTCGTCCCCGACGGTCTTGATGTGATAGCCCTCCAGGCCCAGCGATTTGACGTCGAGATCCGGCGCGATCTTGGCGACGCATTGGCTCGGCCCCACGCAGACCTTCTTGCCGTCGACGGGCTTGTCGTCGGTGGCAATGGGCAGCTTGACGCCGCTGATCTGGTGCAGGAACGCTTGCAGCTCGGTCGCCGCGTGTCTCTCCGGCGTGACCGCGTCAGCACCGACGACGAGGGTGTAGGCGCTCCGCCCGTCCTCGGCCAGGACAACGGGCTTGGCCGAGGCGGTCGAACTCGCGCAGCCGATGCTCGCCATGACGATGGCTCCTAACGAGACGCTCCCCAAACGGTGGACGACGGCATGCATGGCAGTTGTCTCCTCGGTTTGACGGGTGTTTAGCCCCGCCGCGGCCGACGGCGGCGGGCGGCGGGCATGGGGCCGCACGCGGCCCCGCTAAACAAGGGTACAGTGCTCGCTGTCGGATCGCGCTATCCCGCCCGTGGCGGCTGCTGATCGGCGTCGACGGCTAGCGGCTCGATCGGCTCATCGAGCAGGATCTCCGACGGGGGCGGCGTGGCCGTCGCGTACTTCGGCGGCTCGGGCTCGGTCACGGATTTGAGCAACCGCTTGACGATCTCGACCGAATCGACGCCCTCGGCCTGGGCGGCGAAGTTGCAGCCGATCCGGTGCCGCAGCGCCGGAACGGCCACGCGGCGGACGTCGTCGATGCTGACGGCGTACCGGCCCTCCATGGCGGCGAACGCCTTACCGCCCATGATCAGGCATTGACCCGCACGCGGACCGGCGCCCCAATCGACCATCTTGGTCACGAAGTCCGGCGCGGTCGGGTCCTTCGGACGCGTCGCCCGCACCAACCGGGCCACGTACGCAATCACGTATTCGCTGATGGGCATGCTGACCACCAGCCGCTGCATGTTCAGAATCTGCCGATCGTTCAGCACGACCTGGAGCCGTGGACGCGTGCCCCCCGTCGTCGCGGCCAGGATCTTCATCTCCCCGGTCAGGTCCGGATAGTCGACCCAGACGTTGAACATGAACCGGTCGAGCTGGGCCTCCGGCAGCGGGTAGGTGCCCTCCTGCTCGATCGGGTTTTGCGTCGCGATGACGAAGAACGGATCGGGCAGCGAGTGGGTGTCCTGCCCGACGCTGACCTGCCGCTCCTGCATTGACTGGAGCATGGCCGCCTGCGTCTTGGGCGGCGTGCGGTTGATCTCGTCCGCCAGGATAATGTTCGCGAAGACGGGCCCGCGGACGAACCGAAACTCCCGCCGTCCGTGCAGGACCTCGTCGATGACGTTCGTCCCGGTGATGTCCGACGGCATCAGGTCGGGCGTGAATTGGATCCGCTTGAACGTCAGCGACGTAATCTCCGCCAGGGTCGAGACCATCAACGTCTTGGCCAGCCCCGGCACGCCCACCAGCAGGCAATGCCCCCGGCTGAAGATGGCCGCCAGCATCTGATCGATCACGCCCCGCTGCCCGATGATGAGCCGCTCCATCTCGCGGACGATCAGCGTCTTGCTCTTGGCGAACTGATCGACGTACGTGGCAAACGATTCGCGGGCCATGCCTGTCCTACAAGGTACATCGGGCAGCGCGGTGCGCCCGGGAACGACCCGGGCGGAACGGTTCGCGGTCGAACGCGACGGGCTACTCTAACCGATCCGTTCGAACCTGTTCAAGCGTCGTCGGCACGCGCGCCGATCGAAATCCGCGCTCGGCGGAGGATATTCGCCCATGGTCCGCTGAATCACTCGGGTTGGTCCACCTGGACCGGCGGCGAGGGCTCAACGGCGGGGGGGGCCGGACGGGTGTAGTAGCCTTCGAGGATCCAACCGGCTACGAAACCGATGGTGGCTCCGACGAGGAACGCCAGGACGATCCAGTAGCTGCCGACGGCCCGGGTCGAGATGACCACGGGCTCGGCGACGTAGGCGTCCATGTCGACCTCGGGTGACAGATCGGCCGCGTCCGCATCGGGAACGACCGGAAACGCGCCGCCCGGACCCGCGGCGCGCTGGGGCGCCCCCGCTTCGGGCAGCAACACGGTCGACTGGAGCGGCACCTGGATCTCGGTCGTGCACTTCGGGCAGGTCCGCATGCCGCCGGCGTACTGCGCCTCGATGCCCAACAGGCCGCCACAGCCGGGACACCGGGTGATGATCTTGTCGGCGGGCGCAGCCTGTGGGCCCCCCGCGGCGCCGGCCCGCCCTGATGGCACCGGCGACGGCGGCGCGCCGGCGCCCTGGTCGCTGTCCAGTTGGCCGAGGACCTCGTCCAGGCTGGTGGCCAGATCGCTTTCCGGGACCACCCCGCTCGTCGACGTCGGCACGGGGGGTGCAGGAGACTGCTCTTCGTCCCTCAACGCGTATCCCGCGTCCCCCGCACCCTCTCCCGGCCGGGCCACAACCGTCCCCTGCCCTGGGATGGCCCCCGGCGCCTGGCCCGCGTCGTCCTCCTCGACGGGAACCGCCAGGACGAAACCCTCTTGGTCGGTTGGGATACCCGTCGTGCCCGTCGGTGGCGTCCTGGCCGGCGGCGGCGCGGGTTTGCCCTCGCCCGTCTGATCCGCCGGGGCGAGCGACAGCAGCTCCGGATCGGGCACGACCGGCGCCTCGGGGAGCGGATCATCCGGCAACCGCCCGGCCGTTTGATCGGCCGTCGGCAGCTGGATGACCGAGTCGCACGCGGGGCAGCGGCCCAGTTGACCGCCCAGATGGTCCTCGATGTTCAGCTTCTTATGACAGCCGCCGCAGGTGACCAACATGGCTTGTTGTCCTCGAGCTGGTGCGGTTGGTTTCGCAGTTCGCGCCGCCCTAAGCTGCCTGCAACAAGGATTGAACAGTACGTCCCTGCG
>CAYOGX010000519.1:0-4508 GCA_964403235.1 uncultured Planctomycetales bacterium
CGCGACGGGGTTGGACACGCTCATCGCCACCGTCCAGGCCATCTCCGAGCTGGACGAGGGATGGCACTACCGGGGCATGGGCCAGTTTGGGCGGAGTATGGGCCGGCTCGGCAGCCTCATCTACGCCATGGGACGGACGCGCGACCGCAGGGCGGTCCCGGCGATCCTCGCCAAGCTAGAGCTGTTGACGGCCGAGCACGCGTTCTCGCATCACCGCGCGATGGCGCTGGCGTTGGAGACGATCGGCGACCCGGCCGCCGCCGGTCCGCTGGCGGCGCTGCTGGCCAAGCCCGGTTATCGCGGCCACGCGGTGACGGCCATCGACAAGGCACTGGACCGCGAGGCCAAGTCGCCGGGTTGGACCGCCACCGCACCGCGATCCAACGCCATCCGCGAGCTGGTGTTGGCCAGGGCGCTGTATCGTTGCGGCGACCAGGACGGTCTCGGCAAGACGATCCTGACCGAATACGCCAAGGACCTGCGCGGGCACCTCGCCCGACACGCCCACGCGGTGCTCGAGGCTCAGCGACGGTGAGTCGGCGTCTGTGGCGAATGCGCGCTGGACTTGCTCCGAGTAGGTAACGTCGGCATGATGGTCCGTAGATTGTCGCGGAGAAGCCAATGACTGGGGCTGAAGTCGGAACCCAGACGTTCTTGGTCACCGGCGCCACGGGCTTTCTGGGCAGGCGGCTCGTCGTTCGCCTGCTGGCGGATAGCGAATCCGCTCGCGTGATCGCCATGGGCCGGGCAAACGACCCCCAGCAGGCCGACGCCCAACGACATATCGCCGACCATGCCGGTGACGCAGCCGACCGCGTCGAGTGGATGACCTGCGACATCACCCAGCCCATGCTCGGGCTGGACGACGAGCAGTTAGCGACATTGGCCAGGACCGGCGAGCTGAACATCCTGCACCTGGCCGCCTTGTACGACCTGGAGGTCGAGCAGGGCCTGTCCAAGGCGTTGAACCTCGACGGGGCCGTGCTTGCCTACGAGCTGGCGGTGGCGATCCGCCGCCACCCGGAGCGGGGTGATCGGCCGGTCCGGTTCTGTCAGACCTCGACGCTGGCCGTCGCGGGCGCCTATGACGGCGAGTTCGGCGAGACGGGCGAGGAGCTGTCGCTGGCTGCCGGCAAGCACACCGACTGGTACTCGCAACACAAGTACGATGCGGAGCTGGCGCTGCGCAAGCTGGCCGCCGACGGCGAGGTCCCGCTGATGATCGTCCGGCCGGGGGTGGCCGTGGGCGAGGCGACGACGGGCGCGATCGAGAAGCTGGACGGCCCGTACGTCCTGTTGGAATACGTCCGCTGGCCGATCGCCAGGCATTTCCTGCCGTCCGGCGGGCGTGATCCGTTCTGGATGGTGCCGGGTGATTTCGTGGTCCGCGCGATCGCGACGCTGGGGGCCAACGCGTCGGCGTACGGGTACACGTTCAACCTGTTGTACCCACCAGACCAAGTACCCATCTGGGCCGATCTGGTCCGGCACACGCTGCGGATCCTGCGAGACCGATCATACACGGGGGGCGGGCTGGCGGGTGTGCGGGCGATGATTCGGTACGGCTGGCATGTGCCCTTACCAGTGCGATGGGTCATCGGCATGTGCAATCTACCGCTGCTGGGGCGCGGCGTGCGAGGGATGTTCGGGGCCATGGGCGTCGGGACGAACGCCCTGTACTACGCCGCGGACAACGCCCAGTACATAGTCGAGAACTATCAGAAGTTCGGTGTCGATCCGCCCCCGCCCTGGCGAGACGTCTGGCGGGCATGCGTGTTGTACCACCGGGATCATCGCGACGAGATGCAGGCGGAGGCCCGCGTCGCCCATCAGAAGTAGGACGGTCCGCACGTCGTGGGATAGTGGCAGGATCCGCTCCGATGAGCCCCACCGCGGGCCCACATCTAACGGAAGGAAACCGACATGATCGAAGCCATGCTGAACGACGGCCAGAAACGGCTCCGCGATGAGGTCCGGGCGTTCGTCAAGGATGTGCCGAGGCAACTCATCCTGGACATGGACGCCGAGAAGGTGACGTACCCGAGGCAGTACCTTCAGGACGCCGCCGAGCGGAACCTGCTGGGGCTGCGCTTCTCGCCCGGTCACGGCGGTCGTGGGCTGACGTGGCAGGACGAGGTCATCGCGCTCGAAGAGATCGGGACGCTGCCGGCGTCGCTCGCGTGCCTCTACTCGCTGGTGAGCATCTGCGGCGAGGCTCTGGCGGTGTTTGGCACCGAGGCACAGCGGCGCCAATACCTCGAGCCCACGCTCCGGGCCGAGTTGACCTGCGCCGAGGCCCTGACCGAGCCCCGGGGCGGGTCCGACTTCTTCGGCGCGACCAGCATCGCCCGCAGGGACGGCGATCACTACGTCCTCAACGGGCAGAAGCGATTCGTCGTCGGCGCCGAGGGCGCCGATTACTTCCTGGTCTACGCCAAGACCGATCCCGACGCGCCCAGTCGCCAGTCGCTGAGCATGTTCATCGTAGAGAAGGGCGCGGGCGTGGAAGTGAAGCACCTCTACGGGCTGCTGGGCACGCGGGGCGGCGGGGCGGGCAGGATCCTGTTCCGTGACGTGCGGGTGCCGGCCGACAACCTCGTCGGCAGCGAGGGGCAGGGCGCGGAGATCTTCTACCGGATGATGATCCCCGAGCGGATGACCAGCGCCGCGGGCGCGTTGGGGACGGCCCGCAGCGCACTGGAGATCGCCGCCCGGTACAGCGATCGGCGCAAGGCGTTCGACCACAAGATCAGGGACTTCCAGGCCGTCAGCTTCAAGGTGGCCGACAGCATCACCACGCTCGACGCCGCCAGCTCGTTGGTGCACACGACGGCCGTCACCATCGACCAGGGGATCGACCCGAGCCTGGCCCGCCGAATGGTCTCGGAATGCAAGAAGTTCGCGACCGAGACCGGTTGGGACATCATCAACGATGCGATGCAGATCCTGGGCGGCATCGGGTACACCAATGTCTATCCGATCGAGCGGATGCTCCGCGACGCCCGGCTGTCCATGATCTGGACTGGCACCAGCCAGGTTATGAACCTGATCATCCAGCACGAGTACTACCGCGACGTCCTGAGCCGCGCCCGCGAGACCCGAGACGTCGAGGCCGACGCCCTCGAGGCCGATCAGACGGAGGAGAAGGTCTACGAGTAGGACCGGCCCTACTTGAGGGCGTGCTTGTGTTGGGCGAAGGCGGCGAAGCGCCGCTCGATCTGTTCGGGCGGCGGCACGCCATCGTGGATGTACAGCGCGTACAAGAGGCGCAGCGCCTGGCCGGCGGGCAGCTTGAACGGGCCTTTGAAGCTGAACGACGCGCCCATCCAGCCGTCATCGCGGACGTGGAAGACCGACGGGTGGTTGGGATTCTCCGGGTGGTCCATCAACGTGATGCCATTGCGGCGGTCCACGGTGATAGGGCCAGAATAGTCGACCCACCTGGCGGGTTTCCAAAGGACCGCCTTTTCGTTGACGCCCCCGGCGCTGTTCCGGATCACGCCGCCGCCGTCGTTGACGTCCATGGTCTTGGCCACGCGGGCGGCGAAGATCCCGAACGGGGTTTTGCCGAACGTCACGTCGCCGTCGGCGGGCGTGATCAGCAGCTCGACGATGAGCAGCCACTCGCCGTCGGGTAGCGGGCGGACGGTCATCAGGCGCCGTTCGTTCAGGATGGCCTTGCCGTCCGGACCGGTCCAGGCGTTTCGGACGCGAAGCGAGGCAACGTCGGGACCGTCGTCCAATTCCTCGATCTTCTGGTGGACGATCTTGGCCGGGCCCGGGTCCTCCCAGAAGTTCACGCCGTTGACCTTCTGGTGCGAGATCCAGACGGAGTTGTGGTGGCTGTGGCCCGTCGGATCGTGCGGATGGCCCATCCGCGTGACGACGCGGCCGGCCGGGCCGATCAGCGGAAACCAGAACGGTCGTTCGTGTTGGTGGCCGTAGTGATAGCGAACCAGCTCCACGCCGTCTCGCTGGAACGAGACCTGCTGATCGGGCACGGGCACGGCCTGCACGGCGGCGAACGGCCGGGGTTCTCCGGCGGGCGTGGCGGCGTCAGCGGCATCGGCGACGACCATCGCACATAGGCCTCCCAGTACGACACCGGTAGCGTCGTGGGTCCAGCGGGACATGCGCCTACGACCTCCTGTCCCCGTCCGGGGGCAGCTTGTTGTTGTGGGGGATGGCCCAGCGTTTGTCGACCTGGTAGCCGTACTTGTCGAGGTAGTACTGCCGCGGCTTGAACGGGTCGTGGGTCCGATCGAGCCATCGTTGGAGTTCGCGGTCCAGTTGAGCGCGGCGCTCGGCGTGGGCGGGGTCGTCGACGAGGTTCTTCAACTGCTCGGGATCGGCCTTGTTGTCGTACAGCAGCCACGGCCCGTCGAGCCGACGAACATAGGTGTACCGTTTCGTCCGCACGCCCCGCCACTCGGGCATCTCGGGGCATTCGCCGAACGGGCAGATGGCGTGCATGAGCAGCGAGTCCTGCCGGCCGCCGCGAATGTGCT
>CAYOGX010000520.1:0-4493 GCA_964403235.1 uncultured Planctomycetales bacterium
CAACGGCAACCGGGCCGGCACGTTGACGGTCGTGCGGAGGAAGACCGTCTTGCCGCCGGGAAACCGCGCCGGCAGCTCCGCCCGGCGCCACGGCCCGTCGTACTTGTATTGGTCGATCGCGGGGAAATCCGCCGTCCGCGCCTGCCATGCTTCGATGGGCCAGGCCTTCTCGGGGGTTCGCGCGGCGATGGTCTCTATCTTCGTTCGAACGATACGGTAGTCCATGGAAACGCTCCCTGCTTCTGCGACCGTCACGCCCCGGCCCGTTCAGCGCCTCGGCAGCGCTTCTGCCCGGGCAACGAGCGGGCAGGTAGTCTACAGCTGGCTCGAGCGCCCCGCCAGCGGGCCTGAAAGGGAGTTCCAATTTCAACGGGACTCTGTAATTGCCGCTGGGGTCGTCCTGCCAGATACTGCTTTCAGGATTGCGCCCGGTAGGGGACAACTCGAGGAGTCCGGGATCGTGTCCGTGCACTTGCGGGGAGGTCCTTCGATGTTCGGTACGGTTGCATCTGTCCTGGTGGTTGCCCAGACGGCGTTGGCGGCCGGGGCGACCAGTCAAGCCTCGATCGTGGACCGCGGCGAGCGGTTCGTCCGGATGTTGGTTGACGGTCGGTACGACCAGGCGGTCGAGGATTTTGCCCCTGAAATGCGCAAGGCGATGTCGGCGACGCAACTGGGGGCGCTCTGGAAGGATCTGGTTCGCAAGAACGGCCCGCTTCAGGGCACAGGAAACGGGACGGTGAAGCGGCTAGGTCGCTGGCGGGCAGTGTTCGTACCCTGCCGATTCGCCCGGGCCAGCCTCCAATTGAAGGTGGTCTACGATCAAGAAGGGCTCGTGTCGGGACTATGGGTCGAGCCGGCGGGCGGCGAGCATCCCTACAAACCGCCAGCCTACGTCAAGCAGGATCGGTTCTTTGAACAGCCCGTCACCCTCGGATCCGAGCCATGGACGGTGCACGGAACGTTGACGTTGCCGAAGGACGCCCGGTCGGTCCCCGGTGTGGTCCTGGTTCACGGCAGCGGGCCGCACGATCGCGATGAGACGATCGGACCGAACAAGCCGTTCAAGGATCTGGGCTGGGGGCTTGCCACCCATGGCGTGGCCGTCCTGAGATACGACAAGCGAACCAAGGTGCATGGTGCCCGCATGAAGGTCGTGAACATGGACACGGTCGTCATCCAGGACGCCGTCGCTGCCCTGGAGACGATACGCACGGTCGAGCAAGTGGACCCGAAGCGGGTGTACGTTCTCGGTCACAGCCTGGGCGGCACGCTGGCGCCGCACATCGCCCGCCGGGATGGCAACGTGGCGGGGATCATCCTGACGGCGGCGTCGGTCCGGCCGATCGAGGACGTGCTCGTCGAGCAGGCCGAGTACCTCGCATCGCTCTCGGAAGCAGGGCCCCACACGACAAGCAGCTCGTTGGCGGGGCTCCGGCAATTGGCCGCCGGGCTGAAGTCCCGTCGTCTGAAGCCCGAGGACAAGCTCATGGGGGCCCCCGCGTCCTTTTGGTACGACTGGGCCGACCACGATGCCGAAGCTGCCCTGGGCGCGGCCGTCGAGTTCAACGGGCGAGTTCTCGTGCTTCAGGGCGGACGCGATTATCAGGTCACCAGGCAGGACTTCGCGCTGTGGGAGAGGGGCCTACCCGGGTACCCGCGCACGACGTGCCGTCTGTTCGAGGACCTCAACCACCTGTTCATGGCCGGCAAGGGCAAGGCGACCCCGGCCGAATATCAGAAGCCCGGCCACCTCGACGTCCGCGTGATCGAGATGATCGCGAAATGGATTGTGGGGGACGAATCGAGGTAGATTGGGCGTTAACTACTCGAGGTGCGGACGGTGGCCGACTCAAGTCAGGGCGTTTCCTGCCAGCGTAGATTCCCGGTAACCTTGTGATGCATCATGATTCCTGTCGCGCGGATCGCAGCTTCTCCATCGCGGCGAGGTCGAAGTACTGCTCGCCACAGGCCATCCAGACATCCGCCTGGATGCCCCTCACACGATGACCGTTGGCGAGAAGGACGGAGACGCTCACGGGCGAGACGCCCGTGCGTCAGGGGCGCGGATTCACGCGCGGTCATTCAGGACAGACCGGCCAGTCTCGAACATCCGACGTACTACCGCCGCAGGAGGCTGACGCGGGCCTTGACGATGTCTTGCTTGAGCAGGTACGCGCGGCCGGGGTCCAGCCTGCCGGTGGCGACGACGCCCGGGCCGATCAGCGTGTCCGACCCGACGCGCGTGCCGGGGGTGAAGTTGACCATCACGGCCGAGCGGACGTTGTCGCCCAGGAACGTGGCGTTGCCGACCTTCTCCTTGGGCGTGACCTGCCGGCCTCGGATCAGGAACTTCGAGGCCTTGCTGTCGAACCGCCACGTCCCGAAGAAGTTGCCCGCCCCGCAGTCGCACCGCCTGCCGCAGCAGATCCAGCATTGAGACGGGTGCATGAAAATCGTGCCCGGGCCGGACGTGCCTTCGTAGTCGGCGGCGCACTCGATCCGCGAGCCGGCCATCAGCACCGACTCGCTTCGGACGAACCCCTTGCGGCGGATGCAGGTCCCCGCGCCGAGGATGACGTCCTTCTCGATCATCGAATCGTCGACGCTGCTCTCGGGCCACATGTACAGGCCGCCCTCGATCTCCGAGCAGAGCCCGATCCGCGCCCGCGCTCCCAGGTAGACATCCCCGCGGATGCGGATCGGCGTGACCTGTCTGGGTGCGTCCTTGATGGCCGCGAGATGGTCTTCGAGCGTATCGTACGGACTGATGAAGGCGTCCTCCTCGAAGACGAGCGTCGCGCCTTTGTGGACCATCGTGCCGGGGAAGACGTAGCGCGGGTCGGGGTCGCCCTCGCCACCGCGATAGACGTAGACGCCCTTGCGCTGGGGGATGGCGTTCACCTGAACATGAACCTGAACCATGTTGGCCTCGAGGTAATCGAAGCAGCGGTCGACGTGCACGACGGGCGACGACGCCTTGACGGCGACGATGGCGGCCTTCGGCCCCACCATGGCGCCGAGATGACGTGCGAGGTAGCAACGGTCCAGCGGACCGCCCGACGGTGCCTTGCTCAGCGCCCCGACGAGACCGGCGGGGACGGCATACAACCCGCTGACGCGCAGCGCGCCGTCTGAGACCGGCCCGTTGAACGACGCGATCTTGCCCGACCCTTCGTCGACCGACACGGTATGCCAGCTCAGCTTGTCTTCTTCGTCGGCCAGTGGGTCGACGAGGGCGCAGAGCGTTTTTCGGTCGTTGGCAATAAGCGCATCGACGACGGCCTGATACTCGCCAGGCTGGGCGAACAGGTCGCCGTTGACGACCAGCAGATCGCCGTCGACGCCCATCTGCTTGATGACCGCAGCCAGCGCCGGTGCGTCGCCGTGGTCGTAGGGTTCCACGCGAACGAAGCGCGGCCTGTCGCTGGCGGGCAGATCGGCGAAGACCTCCTCGACGGCCTGGGCGAGGAATCCGACGGCCACCGTTACGTCCTCGACGCCCACTTGCCGTACCGCGTCGACCGCACGGCGGACGAGCGGCACGTCGTCCACCTCCATGGCGTATTTGGGACGCAGCGCCTTGGCCCCGCCGTACGGAAAACAGTCGTCGCCGCGACCGTGGGCCAAAACGATTGCCTGTTTGATCGGGTTGCCTTGAGACATTCGGTGCCTCCGAACGAGATCCTGGTCTCGGGTCCTTCTCAGGTCGCCTCCATCATCAACGCCTTGCGGTCGCGGATCGCCCGCATCTCGCGGTGGATGTGCTCGGCCACTTGGTGCGGGTCCACGATACCCATGATGAGGATCTTCGGGTGCGACACGTCCGTCGGACAATCCACTGTGACCGTTCCAACGTTGAAGAGTCGTCCGAAGAGCGTCTGCGTGACCGACACGTCGTTGACGCGGATCAGGTCGGTCTGATTGACGGTCCTGATCAGGATGCCCTGCTCGACGAACAGCCGCTGCGTCGTCACCCGGTAGCGCGTGGCCAGGACGAAGTAGCCTACCTGAGCCAGCAGGGCCACGAGCCCCAATGCGATTAGGGCAAGGGCTAACAGGATCGGCCAGTTGCGCTCGAGCGAGCCGCGGAGCATGAACCCGGCGACCAGCAACAGGATGGAGATGACGATCAGCAGCGCCCATTTACCGTAGAAGAACTTGGCGCTGGCCCGGCCGGCCCACAGGTCACGCTCTTCGCCCGGGGCCGGTCGCCTCGCCTGAGCGGCGTCGTCGGCGG
Source organism: uncultured Planctomycetales bacterium (assembly GCA_964403235.1). Lineage (GTDB taxonomy): Bacteria > Planctomycetota > Phycisphaerae > UBA1845 > JAFGLZ01 > JAFGLZ01. The sequence goes on from CAYOGX010000520.1 coordinate 4,241, forward strand.
GTGCGTCGGCCGGTCCGGCGCGGTCCGGTGGGGCCATCTTGTCCTGCGGGCGTTCGTCCGACGGGGCATTCGCGCTGTCAGCCATCGCGGGGCTCCTTGATTCAGGCCGATAATTTGACATCATAGCATCCGCAGGTAAGCCACGCTATTCGATTAGCGCACGCGACTTGCCAGCCCCAGAGGGGCGTCAGACGATAGCCCACGGCGCCAGCCGTGGGGCTGCGGGCATGAGCGATATCGGGAGCCCCGGCAG
>CAYOGX010000521.1:0-4489 GCA_964403235.1 uncultured Planctomycetales bacterium
GCATCCTGGAGGGCGTGCCCGGCCTGGCCAAGACGCTGATGATCTCGACGCTGGCCCGGTCGCTGAGCCTGTCGTTCTCGCGGATCCAGTTCACGCCGGACCTGATGCCGTCCGACATCACCGGCACCGAGGTCATCCAGGAGGACAAGGCGAGCGGCACCCGGTCGTTCAAGTTCCTCAGGGGCCCGATCTTCGCCAACGTGATCCTGGCCGACGAGATCAACCGGACGCCGCCCAAGACGCAGGCGGCCCTGCTGGAGGCCATGCAGGAACACCAGGTGACCGTGGGCGAGAACACGTTTCCGCTGTCCGAGCCGTTTTTCGTGCTGGCCACGCAGAACCCGATCGAACAGGAGGGGACGTACCCGCTGCCCGAGGCGCAGCTCGACCGGTTCATGTTCAAGATCCGCGTGGGGTATCCGTCGGGCCAGGACGAGCTGATGATCATGAAGCGGGTGACGAGCCACTACGCGTCGGAGCTGGCGCCGCTGCTGACGGGGGAGCAGATCATGCGGTTGCAGGACGCGGTTCGTCGGGTGCCGGTGGCGGATCACGTGCATGAATACGCCCGGAACCTGGCCCGGGCGACTCGCCCGAGGACGGCCGACGCGCCGGCCGCCATCGATGAGCTGGTGGCCTGGGGGGCCGGCCCCCGCGCGAGCATCTACATGATCTTGGGCGGCAAGGCCCGGGCGATCCTGCACGGTCGATACCACGTGACCACGGACGACGTCCAGGTGATGGCCCTGCCGGTGCTGCGACACCGCATTATCACGACGTTCAACGCGGAGGCGGCCGGCAAGACGCCCGACGACGTGATCGAGCAACTGCTCCGGGAGGTGCCCGTCACGAGCGAACGGAAGCTGTCGACGGCCTAGGGGGGCGTGCCGGCGGCGCGGCGATGGGGAGTGATCCGACCAGCCCGAGACGACCATGTCCACCGAGCCAGCATCTTATTTCCAACTGATCGATCCGAAGGCGCTGCTGAAGCTGGGCCGGCTGGAATTGATCGCGCGGCAGGTCGTGGAGGGGTTCGTCAGCGGCAAGCATCGCAGCCCCTACAAGGGGTTCAGCGTGGAGTTCGCCGAGCACCGCGAGTACACGCCCGGCGATGATCTGCGAGACCTGGATTGGCGGGTGTATGCGCGGAGCGACCGCTACTACATCAAGCAGTACGAGGAAGAAACCAATCTGCGGGCCTACGTGCTGCTCGACGCGTCGGGGTCGATGCGCTACACGGGCGATTCGATATCGAAGTTTCGCTACGCCCAGTTTGTGGCGGCGACGCTGGCGCACCTGATGCTGCACCAGCAGGACGCGGTGGGGCTGGTGACGTTTGATGAGCAAATGCGCCGGTACATTCCGCCGCGAAGCCGCCCGAGCCACCTGCACGTTCTGTTGGAGGAGATGGAGGCGACCGAGCCGGGGGGTGAAACCTCGCTGTCGAACGTGCTGCACTACGTGGCGGAGCGGATCCGCCGCCGCGGGCTGGTGATCCTGATCAGCGACTGTTTCGACGACGTGGACGCGCTGGTGTCGGGGTTGCACCATTTCCGCCATCGCAAGCACGAGCTGATCCTGATGCACGTGATGGCGCGGGAGGAGCTGACGTTTCCGTTTCGGTCGTGGACGCAGTTTCGGTGTTTGGAGGCATCGTCGGCGCGTGTGATGCTGGACCCGGCCAGCGTTCGTGACGAGTACCTGCGGCAGGTGTCGGCGTTCTTGGGGCAACTGAAGCGGCGGTGCGGGGAGATGGAGATCGACTACGTACAACTCGACACGTCCCGCCCGTACGACGACGCGCTGGTGCGGTACCTGGCGTTCCGGGCGGCGTGGGTCAAGAGCAGGCGGTCTTGATCTGCGCGCCGTGGTTCTGAAGCGCACGCGTTCCGCGCCGGGGGGTGGGTGCGGTAGGAAACGGGGAACGGCGAATGCCAGATTGGACCACGAGCGTGTTTCGGAACGCGTCGCTGCTGTGGTGGCTGCCGCTGGCGTTGCTGCCGTTGGTGATCCATCTGCTGAACCGGCTGCGACGAAAGCACATCGAGTGGGGGGCGATGCGGTTTCTGTTGGCGTCGCACATCACCCGTCAGAAGCGGATCCTGCTGGAGGAGGTGGCGCTGCTGACGGTCCGGGTGGTGGCGTTGGGGGCGTTGGTGTTCGCGGTGGCCAGGCCCTTCATCCGCAATCCCTATGTCGGCGGCCGGGGCCGGACGCGGCAGGACGCCGTCATCGTGCTGGATACGTCGGGGTCGATGGCGCTGCGTCAGGGGAACCAGACGCGGTTCGACCGGGCGAAGGCAGCGGCGGTCGAGGTGATCGACGGACTGGGTGACGGGGACACGGTGAGCGTCATCCTGGCGGGCCCGATGGCCAGGCCGCTGAGCGATCGTCCGGAGTTCCTCAGCGCTTCGTCGCGCGAGACCCTGAAGCGCCGTGTGGGAGACCTGAGCCCGTCGGCGGGCGGGCTGGACATGATCCGTGCGCTGGACGCCGCGCAGAACATGCTGTCGATCAGCAGGCACGCCCACAAGCAGCTCGTCGTGATCACTGACGGTCAGGCCGAGGGGTGGGGAACCGATCAGGCACGTCGGTGGCGGTTTCTGCGTCAGGCGATGGACCAGATGGCCGTTCGACCGAAGGTGCACGTGTTGGTCGTCGGGGGTGCGACGGGGCGGTTGACGAACGCCGCCGTTGCGGGCATCGAGCTGGACCGCCGGGTGGTGGGGACCGATCGACCGCTGGGTATCAACGTGACGGTGACCAACACGGGGGGCGCGTCGATCACGGACCGATCGGTCGAGCTGTTCGTGGACGACCGGAAGACGGCCGAGCAGGAGATCGGGCAGCTGCACGCGAAGGCGTCGAACACGCTGGGGTTTTCGCATCAGTTTCACCGGCCGGGGTCGCACCTGATCCGCGCGAAGCTGACGGGGGAGGATCAGATCGCGCTGGACGACGGGACGTACGTGGCCGCGGAGGTGTACGATCGGCTGGGGGTGCTGTTGGTCGACGGTGCGCCGTCGGCGCGGTCGCTGGGATCGGAGACGAGTTACGTGGCGGCGGCGCTCGATCCGTCGGAGGTGGCGGGCGAGCCGCGGATCGACTACCTGGCGGATGCCAAACGGGTCGAGCTGGCCGAGACGGACGACGTGGATCCGTCGAACTACAAGGTGGTGGTTCTGGCAAACGTGGCCCGACTCGGCGAGCGGTTTGGGGATCTGCTGCGTCAGTTCGTCCGTGACGGTGGGGGGGTGCTGATCGCGCCGGGGGATCAGATTGACGTCGAGTGGTACAACGCGAATCTGTTTGCCGACGGCAAGGGGCTGCTGCCGTGCCGGATCGGGCAGGCCGTCGGCGATGCGGTGAAGCGGGAGGCCAGTCAGACGATCGCGCCTGCGGCGGTTGAACATCCGGCGGTCCGGCTGTCGGCGGATCGGGACAAGACGGACATCGGCAAGGTGCAGGTGTTCCGGTGGTACAGGCTGGCGGTTCCTGAGGGAGGGACGAGCCGGGTGGTGCTGCGGCTGTCGAACGGCGATCCGTTTCTGGTCGAGAAGCGGGTGGGCCGGGGGCACGTGCTGATGCTGGCCGCGCCGCTGGACACCGACTGGACGAACTGGCCGGCCACAAAGGTCTACGTCGTGTCGGTTCACGAGATGGTCTACTGGCTAACCCAGCCGACGCTGTCGACGTGGAACGTCGATCCGGGCGAGCCGATGGTGGCGAGGTTCGAGACGAAACAAGCGCTGCCCAAGGCCAAGGTGACGGGTCCGATGGGCGAGACGGTGGCGATCGCGGGGCAGCTCGACGGTGCGAGCATGGTGTTCCGTTACGACCAGACGGACATGCCCGGGGTGTATCGGTTGACGTTGCCGGTGGGCAAGGAGGGCCTGTCGTACTACTTCGCGTCGCGTCCGACGTCGAAGGAATCGGCGCTCGAGCCGTTGAGCGATCAGGTGCGTCAGGGGATCAGTGACGGGTTGGGCGCGGCGTTCGTGAACGACATGGACGACCTGCGTCAGCAGTTGCGGATCGACGTGGCGGGTACGGAGATCTGGCAGGTGTTGGCGTCGGCGGTATTGGTGTTGTTGTTGGCGGAGGTGTTCCTGACGCGTCGGATCGCGGCCGCCCGGCATGGGCGGTACGCCGAAGGTGTCGCGTTCGGATAGGGGGACGGGGTTGGCGCGGGGTTGGGTTCGGTGAAGGGGTTGCTGGGCCAATCTGATACGACAGAGAGCGTGCAGCGGCTGGTGTTCGTCGGCGGTTTGTGGCCGGTGTTCTGGGGGGTGGTGGCGGTCGCGGCGCTGGCGGCCGTGCTGTGGCTGGTGGTCGTGGACGGGGTGGTGCGCCGTCGGTTTGGGTTGGGGTTGGTGCTCAAGGCGGTGGGGTGTCTGTGGGTGGGGGTGGGCGCGGGGGTGTTGTCGCTCGTCAAGGCGGAGGTGGGGACCGGTGGGATCATGGTCCTGGGCCTGGCGACGGTCGGGTT
>CAYOGX010000522.1:0-4478 GCA_964403235.1 uncultured Planctomycetales bacterium
CCTGCGGCGGGGGCACGTCGATCTTCAGCACGATCAACGCCGTCTGCTCGCGTCGCGAGACCGTCATGTCCGCGATGTTGACGTGGTTATCGCCCATCAGCGTGCCGACCAACCCGATCACGCCCGGCCGGTCGTCGTTTCGGATGATGATCATGTGGCCCTCGGGCACCATGTCCATACGGTAGCCATCAATGGCCAGCACGCGCGGCAGGTTGTCCGAAAAGACCGTCCCCTCGATGCTGATGGATCGACCGCCCGACTGGACCGTGACCACCAGGTTTTCGCTGAAGTCCTCGCTCTGCTTGACGTTGGTCATGCGGACCTGGATGCCGCGATCGGCGGCGATGGCCTCGGCGTTGATCAGGTTGACGGCCTCGCCGATGTGCGGCCGGAGCAGATCCGTCAGGACGTACCGGCTGAGCAGGCTCCCGAGCGGCTCGAGCCCGCCGCCGTGTGTCGTGACGTCCACGTCGCCGATGCCGGACCTGCACAGTGTCGAGACGATCGCGCTCATCCGCCGGCCGAGGTCGACGAAGACCTTGTGCCGTTCGCTGGTGGGCATTCGGAGGCCCGTCACGTTCACGGCGGTGTGGATTTGCTCGTTAAGCAGGTAGTCGAGCATGAGCTCGACGGCTTCGACGCTGACGGCCAGTTGGGCCTCGACCGTGCTCGCGCCCAGGTGGGGCGTGCAGATCACCTGGTCGAGTCCAACCAGCGGGCTGTCCATAGGCGGTTCGGACGCGTAGACGTCGACGGCGGCGCCGGCGACCTGGCCTTCGGCGATGGCGGCCGCCAGGGCCTCTTCGTCGATCAGGGGGCCCCGGGCGCAGTTGATCACGCGGATGCCCGGCTTGGCGGCGGCCAGCTCGGCCCGGCCGATCAGCCCGGTGGTCTCGTCCGACAGCGCGGCGTGCAGGGTCAGGTAATCGCTGACGGCCAGGAGATCCTCGAGCTTGCCGAGCAGCTTGACCCGATCGTCCAGCGCGCTCTTGCCGCTGTAAAACGGATCGAACGCGACGACGTTCATGCTGAGTCCCAGCGCCCGCGCGGCCACCGCTCGACCGACGCGACCCAACCCCACCACGCCGAGCGTCTTGTTGGCAAGCTGCGTCCCGACAAACGCCGACCGCGTCCACTCGCCGTCCTTCACGTGCTTGCAGGCTGAGGGGATCTTGCGGGCCAGTGCCAGCATCATCCCGATGGTGTGCTCGGCCGTGGCGATTGTGTTGGCATCGGGCGTGTTCATGACCAGGATGCCGGCGCGCGTGGCGGCTTCGAGGTCCACGTTGTCCACCCCAACGCCTGCGCGAGCGATGGCCCGAAGCCCGCCCGGGTTGGCCAGCATCTGCCGCGTCACCTTCACCCCAGACCGGATGATCATGCCGTCGTAGTCACCGATGGCCGCGGCCAACTCGTCCTCCTTCAGGCCGATCCGGACGTCAACATCGACGCCGTCGGCCTCGCGCAGGCGCTCTAGCCCCTCCTTGGCCAGCTTGTCCGCCACCAACACCTTGACCATCGGCAAGGCTCCTCCGGTCGATTCCCGGTTAGACCCGTATTACTGGGCATTGTAAGGACCTCGGGCCCATTTTCAAATCCAGCAGCACCGAGGCACGGCCATCCTCGCCGTGGAACTCCACCGAGGATTCTCAGACACGCAGACGCCAACTGGAATGCATAGGGGTCCGATCTTAGGACGGGCCGCCCAACGGGAGCACCACTTTGGCGACGGTGCCCTTCCCGTCGTGGTCGAGGATCTCGATCGTCCCCCCGTGGGAGTGGACGATGCCCTGCACTGCGGCCAGACCCAGGCCCCGCCCTATCTCCTTGGTCGAGAAGAACGGGTCGAAGATCCGCTCGCGGTCCTCGGCGGAGACCCCAACGCCGGTGTCCTCGACGAACAGGGCGACGCAGCGTGATTCGGGGGGGCCATCCCCCGGTGCGCACGCGACCTCGGCGGTGCGCACGGTCACCACACCACCGTCGGGCATCGCCTCGGCGGCGTTGAGAACCAGATTGAGAAGCACCTGGTTGATTTGCATGGCGTCGGCTTCGATCCAGTCGTTTTCCGCCTCCGTGCGGATCTCGAGCGTCACGTTCGACGGCAGGACGGTCTGGCCGAGATCCAGGGATTCAGCCAGCAGGTCGCGAAGCCGGCGACGCTGAGGATGTCGAGACGCGCTGCGCGCGTAGGCCAGCAGTTGCCGTGTCAGCTTGGCGGCCCGGTCGGCCCCGTTGGCGATGTCCTCGACGATGGGCCGCCACGGGTGATCTTCCTCGAGCTGGCCGGCGAGCACGCTGGCGTTGCCGAGCACGCTGACCAGCATGTTATTGAATTCGTGGGCCAACCCGCGGGTCAGCCTCACGATACTCTCCGAAAGCTGCGCGCCCTTCAACTTCTCTGCCAGCTCGTGCCGTCCGGTCAGGTCCCGCCCGATGCCTTGAATGTGCGTCAGTCGACCCGCCTCGTTCCGGACCGGATAGATGTTCCAGTGGATGCTGTGCTCCTTGCCGGTTCTTGATAGCATGCGGCTCTCGAAGTGCAACAGCTCGGTGGCGGTCCGCCATTGCTCCCACGCCTCTCCCATCCGCTGCTGATCCTCCGAGTGCGTTCGGTCGATGAGGTCCGCCCAGGTCATTCCTTTGCCCACCCCGCATAGCCGGTAGGCGACCGGGGAGGCGTAAATGATAGATCCGTCGGCACTCCAAGTGAATACCAGGTCGCCCGAAAGCTCGACGAGCTCGCGGTAGCGCCGCTCCGGCCCGGCAAGCCGAAGACCGGACCGAACCAGCTTCAACACCATCGCTGCCAGCCGGCCGATGGCGCTGAACGCCTCCCGCGCGTTCTCGTCATAGCACTGCGGTCGGTCAAAATGAAATCCGAGCACGAACCCCACCGTGGCATCGTCGACGACCAGCGGCACCTGACACGCGCTGCGAATCTGAGGGACCTCCGGCAGGTGTCGAACCATTGTCGCTTCAACGTCCACCTCGTTCAGATCGTTGCAGAACCAAGCGGTATGGTCCCGGGCGGCCTGGGTGGCGATCGGAAAGTCTCGCAACGGATAGGTCGCCCCGACCTCGTTGAACCGAAATCGGGGTTTGCTGACGCTGTAGGCAGCAGTTCGAAGCGTTTCGCCACCGTCCTCGACCAGCATGACCGAGCAGCGGTCGAATCCCAAACTCAGTCGCGCGACCTTGCAGACCTCACTCAAGATCCCAGACAAGGCCTCCGCGCTGCTGGCTGGGGCCGGTCCGTCAGATACGACTTGGCTCGTCGGCTCGGCCTTTGGATCAGATGTGCTCGGACGGTCTGTTGTCTCGAGTGGTTGCGCTCTCAAGACCCGTCTCCGTCGTCCCCCGCGAGGTGTAACACTAACAGCATTGTCAGGGCTGGGCCTCCCTGGTGCAACGCCTTTCTTGGTCGAACGTTGAGGATCGGTCCGGGCGCGAAGGGCCCGGAGGGGGTGTGTGTCGCTGGCAGGCTGCGACCAGTGCCCTCAGAATCGCCAGGAAGGCCGGCGGCCAAGTCGCCAGCGGCATAAAGCGGGGGGTTATCAAACCGCGTGTTAGGACCAGCGCGCGATCTTGGCGACGATGCCGTCGGCCTCCTCGGGCGTGTTGGCCTCGGTGCTGAACATGACGCCCTCGGGCCGCAGATGGGCTATCAGCTCGTCCAGTTCTCGGGCCGATACGCTGAAATGGATGCACTTGCCCGCGTCCTGGATTCGCTTGAGAAGATCGATCCACTGGGCGGCTGGTCCGCTGTTCTCGCCCGGTACCCACTGGATCCCGTTTAGCTCCGGCGCCGCGAGCAGACTATCCAAGTGCCGGATCGCGCCGGGACCGTCCAGGTGATACAGGCTGTGGTCGAGCCACTGCCACTCGCGCGTCAGCTCGTCCATGAAGAACTCGTTGAAGGCCTCGGTGCTGATCATGCACGAGAAATCGTTGCTGGTAGGGTAGTACTTGCCCGGCGAGTAGACGCTGAGCCACGTGCTCGTGCCCTGCCCCGCATCCCGCATCGGTCCGTATTGGGCCTCGTAGACCTGGTAGAAGGCCGGTTCGGTCACGAGGATCAGCTCCTTGACGTTCTCGGGGTAGTCCAGCAAATCGAGACACAGGTTCTGCGGGTCGCGCAACGCGGCCACCAGGTCGCCGCCCGCGTGGAAATCGGTCAGCCCAGTCAGCCACCTGCCCTTGCCCATCTCCAGGCCCAGTTGGTTCATCGCGAGCAGGATCCTGAGCCACCGGTTGTCCGGGTCGATCTTCAGCTCGCGCCACGGTGCGTCCCACGTGCGGATCAGCGGGACCGACCAAGTGGTGATGTCGCCGAAGACGATATCGCAGCCCAGCATGTTGGCCAGGATCTCCGGGCCCAGGTTGGGGAAGAACACCGGCACGGCCTCGGCCGCGTAGTAGGTGTTGGAGATCGTCACGTCCGCGCTGGCTACCACGCACTCGACGTCCGTCCAGAT
>CAYOGX010000523.1:0-4466 GCA_964403235.1 uncultured Planctomycetales bacterium
CATTCAATCGGGAGCCGCGCCGATTGTCAACCGATTCTGGACGTGGGCGCTGACCGCCGCCGGTTGCGATGGCCGTCATCCCGTCGTTGGCGTGGGAGCCCAGGGCGAGCAGACGGGCCGCCGTTCAGGAGGTGAGTGTATGCGTGTTGCGCGTCCTGGCCGCCTGCCGACCCGGGCCGCCGCCCGGCTGGATCTGAAGCCAGGCGGTTTGGCTGGGCGCATGAACGCGGAGCAGCGTGACCGCCCACGACCGGCCGTTGATGCCGCGATAGCGCCGTTGCCTGTTGAGGACCATGTCGTGCACGGCAGGCGGGTCGTTTCGGTCGAGCCGAACCTGGACCTTGGCGACCGTCGCGCTGGGCACGCCGACCAGCCGGACCTGTACGCCGCCGGTCAGCCGGCTGCGGCTCGGGAACCTCGGGTCGCGACGGCTCAGCGTCAGGAACGTAGTCGGCTTCCCCGGCCTGGCCTTCGGGGCTTGAGCTCCGGCGGCCACCAGGTCGTCCGACGGCGGCGCGTAGACGGGCCGGGTCGGTTTGACGGGTTGGCTCGGCCTGGCGCGGGGGGTGTTGCTCGTCGGTTTCAGCTGGCTCGGACGAACGCTGCTGCCGCCGGGTCGCCGTGCGGCGTTGGCTACACGCCCACCGGTCAGCTTCGGGCGCACCGAAGGCGACTTGGTCCGCGTCGGCGTGGCGCTGGCCAGTGCCGGACCTCGCGTCGATTCGGTGATGATGTGGGCGCTGAGCACATGCCGCACGAAGGCCTCACTCGTGCAACTGGTGTGCGATCCGTACCACCCGTATCGCTCGAACCGCGGACGCCAGGCGATGTTGACGACCCGATCCCGCGAGCCCACCGCGTGCAGGCCGCACAACCCCGCCGGTTCGTCGCCCAGCTTGCCGCCGAATGCACCAAACACGCGAACCGGCCCGGCCAGCATCGCGTCGTTCTGGGAGTAGTAGATGTAGATCTTCCCCCGCATGTTCTTGAGCACGGGCTTGACGTCATACTGGGACGACACGCTAGCAGCCAGCAGGACCATGTTGTTGATCTTGTGCGGTGGCGTCATGTGTTCCACCGCCCGCAACGCCACCCCCGCGCCAGCCGACAGCCCGATGATGTTAACCTCCCTGCCCGGGTGACGCCGGAGATAGTCGTCGATGCAACCCGCCAGCCGCGCCGCCCCCAGCCCCGACAGCGGCTTGAGGACCTGGTCGGCCACCGGGCTCATCGTCAGCGACCACAGAAACGCCGAGACCTGGCCCTTGTACCCTGCCTCGCGCAGGCCGTAGACCATCTCACTGACGCCGAACCCCCAGTTGCCGGCCCCATCGAGGTACCACGTCCGGCCAAATTTCTCTTCGGGGTGGTTACACCCAGCCGCGGCGACCATGAGCACCAGGAACGGCCCCACCTTCCATGGCTTCACCTTGATCGTCCTCCTTGCCCGTGCACACGCACCGCCGCCCACACGACCGAAGCCCATGCTTCGAACTCCTGAATCCGCGGCGAGGGTGTTATCATCGGGATTCTGCCTGCCGGGGTCAAGGTTCCAGTTCCGAACAAGTCTGCCCGTCCCTCCGTCCACGACCCACGATGTAGGGCCGGATGTGCCGGCCGCCTCTGAGCGGACGGTCGGCGGTCGGAACCGTGATGTCGGATGACACGGCCGATCCCCACCCGGACACTACGGCACAGCCGCTCCAGCCGCTATAATCGCCACCCATCGATCGAGAGGAAGCGTCCCGAACCGGACCTCGGACGTTTGCACAAGGAGCCCACGAATGATCCGTACCCGCTCGGCCGTTCCCGTGTCCATGGCCGCTCTCCTGCTGATCGCGCTTGGCTCGTGCGCCGGTGCCGACGCCCCGTCGCGAGGCGATACCCACGAGTCCGCATCGAAGGACCGGCCGCTCCGGGTCTGCATGCTGTCCGGCTCACTCGAGTACAAGTCCGATGCGTCATTGCAGGCCTACAAGAACGACCTCGAGAAGCGCTACGACGTCCGATGCACGCTGCTCCGTCGCCGCGCCAAGGACGAGTTGCCGGGACTCGAGGCCCTGGCAGACTGCGACGTGGCCATCCTATTCACCCGGTGAATGACCATCGACGGCCAGGACTTGGAGCACATCAAGACATACTGCCTGTCGGGCAAGCCCATCGTCGGGATCCGCACCGCCAGCCACGGGTTCCAGAAATGGTTGGCACTGGACAGGCAGGTCCTCGGCGGCAACTACAAGGGGCACTATGGCTCGGGACCGATATGCAAGATCGCGATCCGCTCCGAGGCCAAGGACCATCCGATCCTGGCCGGTTTCAAACCGTACGAATCTGTCGGCAGCCTGTACCGGAACACCGGCCTGGCCAAGGACACGACCGTGTTGCTGACCGGTTGGATCCCCGAACACACCGAGCCGATCGCCTGGACGCGGGTCTACAAGGGCGGCCGCGTCTTTTACACGTCGCTCGGCCATCCGGAGGACTTCAGGAACGAGGGATTCTGCCGGATGATCACGAACGCCCTATTCTGGGTCGCCCAGCGCGACGTGCCCCAGCCCAAGTCAGGACGTTGACGCCGTTGTGAGGCGCTTGGCGTATCAGCCGGCGTCAGTGTCGGGAGGAGCACCGATGTTTGCCACGTTTCGTGTAGCCGCACTGAGCATCGCCGCGGCGGTTCTCCTGGCCAACTCGCCCATGGCGTCCGCAGACCAAACCCATGGGGAACCGAAGGTATGCATCGTCAGGCCGGACCGGGGCCCGCGGCTGGTACAGCACGCGGCGGACGAACTGGCCAGGTACGTCGGGCAAATGACGGGGGGTGGGGTCACGATCGCCAAGGAAGCCCCCAAGGCTGCCGAGCGACCAACCACCGTCATCCTGTCGGTAAAGCCGGCGGCGGACCGGTTGACATCCCTATCGGGCGCAGACGATCGGCGACGACTGCGCGACGGGTTCTGGATCCATTCGTCGGGCAACGGCCAGCTCGAGATCACCGCGACCCAACCGATCGGACTGCTCTACGGCGTGTACGAATATCTGGAGACCTGCTGCGGCGTGGGGTTTTTCTGGGACGGCGATCACGTGCCCAAGCGGTCCGCCCTGCCGATCGGCGACATCGACATCGCGCAGGCTCCCCGCTGGCCGGTGCGGCATTTCGGCCTATCGAGCTGTTGGGGCCTGGCCAAGTGGCACCACCAGTTTCGTACGATGGCCCACCGCAAGCAGATGATCGAGTGGATGGTCAAGCGGCGGATCAATCGGACGCACCATTTCTTCGGTCCCACGATCGCGGCCAGCGGCCAGCCCGCCGTCGACGTCTACGGGATCAGCGACACCGAGCCGGACAATTTCACCTTCGCCGGCTGGCCCGGATGCCTCGGTTGGCCCGCCAAGGTCCGCACCCAAATCATCAAGGACCAGCTCGACTACGCCCGACAACGCGGCATGACCTGGATCTATTACCTCGCCTACGGCAACCTGCCGCACCAGTTCCGCCAAACGCATCCGCAGTACAAGTACGTCGGCCAGCTGGGCTACAGCGCGACGGTGCTCTATCCGGACGATCCACAGGCGGCCCGGTGGAGCAAGGCCTTTTACCAGGCCATCATCGAGACCTACGGCACCGACCACATCTACCAGGACTGCCCCTTCGTCGAGTCGACCGGCGCGACCGACGCGGAGAAGTCGTTCCAACTCAAGCTGACCGCAGCCAGGGAAATGTGCAAGGTCTTCAAGGCGCTGGACGATCAGGCCATCTGGGAGAGCGACGCCTGGGACTTCGGCGCCCTGCCCCACGTCTGGACGGCTGAACGCATCAAACGTTACTTCAAGGGCCTGCCCCAGGAGATGATGCTGATCTACGACACGGCCGGCCTGGGCAATCCGTTCTACAAGCGGACGAACTACTTCGAGGGCACGCCGTGGGCGCTCGGCATCCTGCACTCGTTCCAGGGCGACGACCACCTCCACGGCGACCTGGCCCACGCCATTGGCGCGATCCAGGCGCTGAGCAAAGACCCCAAGGCCGACAAGTGTGTGGGGATCTACCACGTTCCCGAGTCTACCGGGCACAACGTCCTGTTCTTCGACCTGACGTGTCACCTGGCCTGGCGACCGGACGCCCTGACGCTGGCGGATTACCTTCGCGACTACGTCAAACGGCGGTTCGGCGAGAAGGACCTGCCTCGCATGCTGCCGGCGGTCCAGGCCCTGGTCGGGGCCGTCTACAGCGGCGGCCGCGGCGCTGGGGTGATGCCCATCTACCAGAAGCTCGGCTGCCACTACGGCCCGCGGGAGTGGTGGCCCATCGTCGACGACCGGAAGGTCAAGAACGACGGATACGACAACATCGCCAAGGTCATCCCGGACCTGCGACGGGCGATTCGCCTCGCGCTCGCCTGCCGCGATACGCAACAGGACAACCCGCTGTACGTCAATGACATGGTCGACTGGACGCGGACGTACCT
>CAYOGX010000524.1:0-4459 GCA_964403235.1 uncultured Planctomycetales bacterium
CTTCAGGCCCGAGCGCAATTCCGCCTGCAGGGTCGAGGCCATAGCGAGCACTTCGCCGCCATCCGGCCCGATCACCTGGGCATAGATATGCCGTGGCGTGCGATGAACGCTGAGGCGGAACGCCCCGAGTTCACGGAGTTTGTCAGGGATCCGCAGGTTCAGCCCCGGGTCGCACCCGTTGTACGGGCGACTGACTATGACCAATGCAGGCCTCTGGCCGTCCAGTTCGGCCAGCAGTTGCCTGCCACGCTGCTCAATCCGCCGACGGAATGTCTCCTGTGCCGCGTGGGCGGCCCGTATGGCCGCGGCAACCATTGCGCCGCGACGACCGAGTCGACGTGCCAGCCGGCGCAGTCTGCTGTCGGTGTGCCTGTGGCCCCACTGCATGTGGAAGACCGGTTCGAGTACGGTCGTGTCGTATTTGTCCAGTCCTATTGCCGCGCGAACGAAATACGGCATGGACTGAACGTACGGGCAATTGCAGCCTTGCTCGCAGTCGTCCACCAGCGTCTCCATGTTCACGATGCACGGCAGGAAGAGGTAGTCGACGCCACGTTCGAACAGGTCGATCACGTGCCCGTGGGCCACCTTTATCGGGAAGCACGTTTCGGCAGGCACGGCCTCAACGCCGCGGTCGACCACTGCGCGGCTGGTGGCGGCCGAGGGCACCACCCGCATGCCGAGTTCCGTGAAGAACGCTTTCCAGAACGGGAACATCTCCCAGAAGAACGTCGCCCGTGGGATACCCACCGTGGGGGCGTCGTCTGGCAGTTCGGCGGCCGGGGTGTAAGCCGTCTCAAGCATCTTCTGGCGTTCGGCGAACAGTCGCGGCAGGTCCTGGCCGAGGGACTGGCGCTTTTCCTCGTCGAACTTGCCACACCGGCTGCCATAGTGCAGCGGACGGTCGCCCTCCAGTGTGACCCGCCGCACCTCACAGTGGTTGGCGCAATCGCCACACTCGAACGAGTCGACGGCGTACCGGCGATCGGCCAGGTCGAACCCCTTGAACCGCGAGAGGCCGTCGGCATTGCTCTCCATCGCGATGGTTGCCGAGCCCAGCGCTCCGAGCACGTCGTGGTGGGGCGGGACGATCACCTTCTTGCCCAGGACTTTCTCGAAGGCCGCCTTCACGCCTCGGTTGTAGGCCGTACCGCCCTGGAAGAAGATCACATCCCCGATCCTGCGGTCCTCGACGACGCGGTCGAGGTAGTTCAGCACGATCGAGTAGCTCAGGCCCGCCACCAGGTCTCGGACCGACGTGCCCTTCTGCTGGTGGTGGTTCAGGTCCGACTCGATGAACACCGTGCATCGCTGGCCCAAGCGGGCGGGGGACGGCGACGACAGCGCCAGCCGGCCGAACTGCTCCTTGATGCTGATGCCGAGTTTCTCGGCCTGTTCTTCGAGGAACGATCCGGTGCCCGCGGCGCAGACCTTGTTCATGGTGAAGTCGACAACGGCGCCGTTTTCGAGGCTGATGTACTTAGAGTCCTGTCCGCCGATCTCGAAGATCGTGTCAACTCGATGGTCGACAGCCACCGCACCACGGGCGTGGGCGGTGATCTCGTTCTTGACCAGGTCCGAGCCGATGAAGTCGCCGATCAGGTACCGCCCGGATCCGGTCGTGCAGACCCCCCTGATGGTGACCTTGTCGTTGATTTCCCGGCCGATCTGGTCCAGTCCGTCTCGGACGGCCTCGATGGGTCGGCCGGCCGTCATCAGGTACCGTCGGGCCAGCACGCGGCGGTTGCGGTCGATCACGACCAGGTTCGTGCTGATCGAGCCGACGTCCACGCCGAGGTACGCATCGACGGGCGTCGTGCCTCCGATCGGTTCAGTGCCTGTGCGGATGGGGTAGTCGTCGCCTTCCAGAGGTTCGTGGCATTCGGCCTGATCCTTGGAGGCCTGCAGGTGCGACTCGAGTACCTCCGGGCCACGGGTGTTGGCGCGTTGTCCCGTTTCGATCAGCGCAAGGACCGCACCGATGGCGCCCATCGATGCAAAATGCTTTGGCACGGTCAACTCGCCGGGCTTCAGGTCGCAGACTTGCTCGAACGCTCGGACCATCCCTGCGTTGGCCGCCACGCCCCCGTGGAACGCGATAGGGCGGACCAGATCCTTGCCCTTGGCGATTGTGCTCTTGAAGTTCCGTGCCAGGGCCATGCACAGGCCCGCCACGATATCGCAGTCCGGCGTGGCGACCTGCTGCAGGTGAATCATGTCCGACTTGGCAAACACGCTGCACCGCCCCGCGATGCGAGGAGGATGTTCAGACCTCAGAGCCAACTGCCCGAACTGGCCTTCGATGCTCACGCCCAGCCGAGACGCCTGCTGATCCAGGAACGACCCCGTTCCCGCCGCACACACCGTGTTCATTGCGAAGTCCTTCATCCGCAACTCGCCGGTGACCGCATCGGGGGCCAGGAGGATCAGCTTGGAGTCCTCCCCCCCGAGTTCGATAACCGTTCGCACGTCAGGTTGCAGGCGAACCGAGGCCTTGCTCTGGGCGATGATCTCGTTCACGAAGAAGGCCTCCAGCAGGTTCGTGATGAGCTTTCCCGCCGTGCCCGTCACGGCTATGCCGTCCAGACATGTCCGGGGTGTTCGCGAGAGCATGTCCTTCAGCACCGTCAGTACCGTTTCGACCGGCCGGCCGTGCGTGCGGACATAGTGCTCTTCGCTGACGATCGTGCCCGGCGTCATCAGAACGGCGTTGAGGCTCACTGAACCGATATCAAGACCGATGTACATGTCAGACTCCTGTCAGATCTATGGTCCCGTCCAGCGCGGTGACCAGTGCCTGGTAGTCCGGCGACTTTCGGAGCAGCCGGGCACCGATCTCTGTGAGACGGTCGATGGTTTCATCAGGATGCGAGAGTCGGGTTAGGACGTTGTCGCAGAAGTGCCGGGTGTCCTCGTCTGCGATGTGATCGAAGGCCACCTCGACCATGTAGCAGCGACGCGCGGTCGGCGCAACTTCCTCGCCCGTGACGCCCTGCGGTCCTGCGGAACCGGTCGGCATGGGAGGGACCGCAGCGAACCGGTCATTCCTGGCCAGTTGCACGGCCAACCGGTCCATCGCATTCTTGAGTCTGGCCGACCACCCGGCGACCGAGTTGTGCACGGGCCCGTCCAGGGCGTTCAGCGCCACGTCGAACATACCAGGACGGCTGCCCTGCTGGTCCCACGTCCTGTCCGGCACGATCCGCGAATCGACCGTGATAACCAGCAGATTCTTGATCCGCCCCTGGTTCATCTTGCGTGTGATGCTCCAGGGGCAGCCCTTGGTACCCAGAGCCTGGAGCACTGACGCGGTGCCGGAGTTGTCCGCAAGCCCGGCGTCGTTGAGGTGAATGTACGAGCGCTTTGCAGGCGTCATGTATGACCTCAACTGCCTGGCCCGCCGGCATCGGCCGTCGGCGATGGCTTCGGCGGCCCACGGGGGCGTTTCAAAGCCCGGCCGGTCTGTGTAATTGCGGAGCGTCGTAGGGGTAAAGAGCACCGGGACGGACGAAGAAGCCATTACCGCCTGTGCCACCGGCACCGCCGAAAGATCCGAGTAGAGCAGGTCGAACGTGTCCTGCGTGAATGAGAACGGCTCCAGGGCCGTCATGTCCGTAGCGTTGATGAAACAGGAACGGTCTGCGCCTGGCCTTGACCAGATCACCGTACGTCTTGCGCCTGAATAGCGTCCTGTTGAAGTGTTCCATGGCCACGTCCCCACGGTCAAACGTGGGCGAGAGCATGCGGACGGAGTTCCACGGCGCCAGGAACTCCAGGAGCAGATCTGTTTCGACGTCACGTTTCAGGAACTCGTCCTCGAACCGGACGAACACCTCGTCGCCAAACAGGGCGTAGTACGCCGCGAGAAAGGACCCGCCTGAATCCCCGGAGATCAGGTCCACCTCGTCCAGCAGGCGGCGCCTGCGGCCGTCGATGACAACCGTGGTGTCTCGCAGTTGCCTCAGTACGCCGTAGGCGACCGCCGCCGAACGCTTGCCACCGCCCCCGATGGCCAGGACGACAAACAGGCCGTCGGAATTGGTCTCCGATGCGGGGAGGTTGCTCAGTCGATAGCCCGCCTTCGGATCGAACCTGCCCAGCGGAGGGTTGAGTCGGTAGTGCGCGCAGCCTGGTTGGCCGGCAACCATCACGAGGCCCATCAGATATGTCGCTGCGGTTCTCATCGTTCGGTCCTTTCCATGTCGTCTTGGAACTGACCTGCGATAAGGCAAGGGGCGTGCCAGCGGCGCTGGCCGCCGAATGACATGGGCCGTAAATCGCCGCAACGTGAATCTGTAAAGGGTCTTGGGGTTTCCGACCAAGTCGGTGTGTACGGTTCACGGCCGGGGCGAGCACCGGTAGGAGGGCCGTCAAGAGACGCCGCCGGAGCAGAAACTGCGGGCAGAAACTGCGGAGGGCCGGCTACGTGCGGTTCTGCCGGGCGGCGCGGAGTTGGTCT
>CAYOGX010000525.1:0-4451 GCA_964403235.1 uncultured Planctomycetales bacterium
AGCGGGCGTGTTCATGTTGCGCCCGACTCCTGCATACAAGGAGACCGAATCATGGCGCGAAACCTACCGGCGGTGCTGTCCATACTGGTGGCGGTGGTGGCGTTCATCGTGGTGGTGTTGTGGCCGTCGAGGATCGGTGACCCCCCCGGCGCCATTGACGAATCGACGATCGATTTGGCGAGCGCAAGCGGCACGGGCCGCTTGACCAGCGGCGCGGCGTCAGGGCCCGCGTCCACGCGGCGGTCGAGCACCCAGCCGCTGGTGTGGCATCGGCCGCGACTCGCCGAGTTCCAGGCCGAGCGCGATCGGATGGTCAAGCGGACGATCTCCCATCCGCGGGACGGGCGTCAGCGTATCGTCGATTCGCGGGTGATCGAGGCGACGCGGCGGGTACCGCGTCACCTGTTCGTCGAGCCGGGTGAGCGACGCAGGGCGCACGCCGACCATCCGCTGCCGATCGGCTACGGGCAGACGATCAGCCAGCCCTACATCGTGGCGCTGATGACCGAGGCGTTGCGGCTGAGGCCCGGCGCGAAGGTCCTGGAGATCGGCACGGGCAGCGGGTACCAGGCGGCGGTGTTGAGCGAGCTGACGCCGCACGTTCGCACGATCGAGATCATCGGGGCGCTGCACAAACGCGCCAGCGCCAGGTTCGCCAAGCGGGGGTACAAGACGATCCGGTGCAAGCACGGTGACGGGTACTACGGCTGGTCGGAGCACGCGCCGTTCGACGGGATCATCGTCACGTGTGCGGCCGGGCACGTGCCCCCGCCGTTGTTCAAGCAGTTGGCGCCCGGCGGCCGGATGGTCATCCCACTGGGCCAGCCCGGCATGTATCAACAACTCAAGGTCATCATCAAGGACCCCAAGACATCCCGTCCGAAATACGAGACGATCTGCGGCGTGGCCTTCGTGCCGATGACGGGTCGGATGTCCAAGCCATGACCGTGCCGCTGGTCCGTGCCGACGGACGTGTCTACGTCGCGGTGGTGGTGGCGTCGGCGGGGCTGGTGGGGCTGCAGTTGGTCTTGATGCGCTGTCTGGCCATTGCGCGGTGGGACCATTTCGCGTATCTGGTGATCAGCACGGCCCTGTTGGGGTTCGGGACGAGCGGGACGGTGTTGACGCTGTTCGGGCGG
This sequence comes from uncultured Planctomycetales bacterium, assembly GCA_964403235.1. Lineage (GTDB taxonomy): Bacteria > Planctomycetota > Phycisphaerae > UBA1845 > JAFGLZ01 > JAFGLZ01. The sequence goes on from CAYOGX010000525.1 coordinate 1,140, forward strand.
CGGCTGGCCCGGCGGTTCGATGGGACGATGGTGACGGTGCTGATCGCGTTGGCAGCCGCGGTGCCCTGCTGTTTCCGGGCGGCCGAGGCCCTGCCCGTCGACACGTACCAGGTCATGCTCCAGGTGTCCCACGCGGGTCTGCTGGCGGCGTACCACCTGATTCTGCTGGTGCCGTTTCTGCTGGGGGCGATCTCGATCGGTCTGCCGTTGATGGCCTGTCGTCATCAGGTGGCCTGGCTGTACGCGGTGAACATGGTGGGCAGCGGGGTCGGCGCGGCGGCGGCGGTGGGGTTGATGTTCGTGTTCCGGGCGGAGCACGTCCTGTGGGCGGTGTCGACGGCCGCGATGGTGGGCGCGGTGGCGATGGCGGTCGGATCGCGATGGCGGCTGGGCGCATGGTGTGTCTCGGGTGTGGCGGTCATCGGTTTGGGGGTGGGTCTGTCGGGGCCCATACGGGTCGACCCGTACAAGCCGTTGGCGCATTTCGAGCGGTTGGCGGCCCAGGGCGAGGCGCGTCGGTTGGCCCAGCGCCATTCGCCGCGGGGTCGGATCGACGTGTTTGACACAGCGATGGCGCATCAGACGTTGTTTGCGTCGCCCCAGGCGGAACCGCCGCCCCCGCAGTTGGTGCTGGCCGTCGACGGCGGGCGGACCGCGCCGGTGTTCCGCATCGATCGTGCGGATCAGGCGGGCGTGATGGACGAGACGCCCATGGCGGCGATCTACCGTGTGTTTCGGCCGAGGCGGGTGCTGCTGCTCGGTGAGGTCGGCGGGGCCGGTGTCTGGCAGGCGCGGAGGCTCGGGGCCACGCACATCACGGTCGTGCAACCGGATCGGCGGATCGTTGATCTGCTGCGAGGCCCGTTGGCGGAGGCGGCCGGCCACGTGCTCGACGGTGGCGACGTCGAGGTCGTTGTCGCCGATCCGCGCGGGTTTCTGGACCGCACCGATCAGCGCTTCGACCTGATCCAACTGACGGCGTTGGAATCGCTGGCGGCCGGTGCGCCGGGCATGATGGCGTTGAGCCAGTCGTACCTGCCGACGGTGGAGGGGTTCGGGCGGTGTCTGGACCGGTTGGCCCCCGGGGGCGTGGTGGCCGTGGTGCGTGGCATTCAGGAGCCGCCGCGGGACAACATCCGTCTGTTCGCGACGTTCGTCGAGGCGCTCGAGCGGCGTGGCGTGGCCGAACCGGCGAGGTACGTGTTGCAGTTTCGCAACTACCTGGCGGCGTGTACGGCGGCGACGGTCGAGCCGCTGACGTCGGAACGGATCGGGCGGTTGGGTGGCGTGCTCGAGTCGATGGGGATGGACCCCGTCTGGTTTGCCGGCATGACCGACGGCCAGGCGAACCGGATCGACCCTCGTCCGGGTCCGTCCGGCACGGGATTGTGCTATCTCGACTGGGCTGCGCGGCAGATTCTGTCGCCGGGTCGTTCGGCGTTTCTTGACGATTGGGCGCTGGCGGTTCGTCCGGCGACGGACGATCGGCCGTTTTACTTTGATTTTTTCCGGTGGCGGTCGTTGCGGACGTACGTACGTACGTTCGGGCGGCATTGGCTGGCACGCGTGGAATGGGGATACGTTGTGCTGATCGCGGCGCTGGTCTGGTCGACGATGGTGGCGGCGGCGCTGATCCTTCTGCCGTTGTTGTGGTTGCGTCGGACGGGATCGGGTCGGGGGTTCCGACTGGGCGCGGGGGCGTACTACGTCGGACTGGGGACGGGGTACATGCTGCTCGAGATGGCGTTGATCCAGGAATTCACGCTGGTGTTGGCCGAGCCGGTGTTCGCGGTGGCCGTGGTGTTGGCGGTGTTCCTGGTCTTCAGTGGATTGGGCAGTGCCTGGGCCGGTCGTCGGGCCTCGGCCGACCACGCGCCGATTCGACCGGCATTGGTCGTGATCGTGGTATTGGCCACGGCCTACGGGGTGATGGGCCAGCGACTACTGACGTCGGCGGTCGGGTGGGCGCTGCCTGCCCAGACAGCGATTTGTCTGATCGTAGCGGCGGCGCTGGCCGTGCCGATGGGGATGCCGTTTCCCCGGGGCCTGATGCGGCTGAGCGCCCGGGCGCCGGGCCTGATCCCATGGGCGTGGGGGGCGAACGGGTTTGCGTCGGTCGTGGCGGCCGTGCTGGCGGTCGTGCTGGCCATGTCGTTTGGATTCAGGGTAGTGGTGTGGACGGCGGTTGGGGCGTATCTGGTCGCCGGGCTGGCGGCCTGGCGCCTGCCTGCGGTCGCCGGGTCGGTTGACGGCGCTGGCGGGGCCAGATAGAAGGCTGGCAATGAACCCGGTCTTGGTGATCGTCGTATTGGGGGTGCTGGGCCTGTCGGTTGCCCTCGTCGCGGTGATGCGACGGCGTCGGTCTGCGGGCGTGACGAGTCTGGCATTCCTGGCCGGCTGGCAGGATTTGGCGCCGGCCGAGCGAATCGCTGAGGTCGAAGCCTGGTTGTCCCAGACACCCCGGCCGGCGCACGAACGGGCGGCTGCGCTCATCCTAGAGGGGTGCGCGTGGCTGGATCGTGGGCGTCCGGATCGGGCGACGCGGCTGTTCCAGGTGGCCTATCACGCCGAGCCCGATTATGCGTCGGCAGGGGTGTTGGCGTTTGCGTGCATGAAGGTGGCCGGCGGACGCGTCGAGGAGATGCTGGCGACGCTGATGGCGACGTGGCACGAGGCCGGCCGGCCCGTGCTGGGCAGCTCCCGTCGGGAACGGGCGTTGTTGGCGGCGTGTCGGCGCGGAGACGGACCTGTCGGGGGGTCGGCGTTGGCAGCGGCGTTGTGGTCGCTGCCGTGCGCGTCGTTGCGTCAACAGATTGGGGAGGCCCTGTCGCGCCGGCCGGCGTGGGCCCGGCCATTGTGGGAAGCGCAACCGGGTGGGGTCGGTGGTGACACCGCCAATCCGGCGCCCGACGTTTACGCCAAGCTGCGGGCATGATAGACTCGAACTCGACCGGGGATGCGATGAGTCACACCGAGAACGACAACCCCGTACCGCCGGACGCCGCCGAGGGCGAGCCCCTGACGGACGAGCCCGTCGAAGACGCCGAGCCTGGCGGCCGCATCGGATGGCGGAAGGCGCTGGTCATCGTCGTGGCCTTCCTGACGGTCTGGACGATCGTCCAGTCGCGGCGGTACACCAGCGATCCGATCGAGTGGCCGAACGATCTGGAGGCCTGTCTGCGACGTGCCCAGGATCCTCCCAAGGCCATCGTGCTCCTGGTCCACAAGCGGGACTGTCCGGTGATGGCGGAGCTGGAGACCACGGTGTTCGCGCTCAAGTCCACGCGCAAGTGGGCGAGGGGGGGGATCCCG
>CAYOGX010000526.1:0-4451 GCA_964403235.1 uncultured Planctomycetales bacterium
CCTTCATCGTCTTGCTGATCGGGACGATCTCGTGCAGCGCCCCCAGCAGGTCACGATCGGTGACCTCCCGATGGTCCAGTCGCGCCGAGACCAGGGCGGCCACAACGCATTGCTCGATCTCAGCACCCGTCCAGGCCTCGGTACGCTCGGTGACCAGATCCAGCTTCATTCCCGTCGGATCGACGCCGCGCTTGGACAGGTGGATCTCGAAGATCTCCTTGCGCTCCACGGGCTCGGGCAGGTCGAAGAAGAAGATCTGATCGAACCGGCCCTTGCGGATCATCTCAGCCGGCAGCAGGTCGATGCGGTTGGCCGTTGCGGCGATAAACAGACCGGGGGGCTTTTCCTGCATCCAGGTCAAGAAAAACGCGAAGATCCTATCGAGCACGCCGGACGAGTCTTGGTGGTGGTGGCTGATGCCCATCTCGATCTCGTCGAACCAGATGACGGCCGGCGAAATCTCCTCCATCAGCAAGCAAGCGTCGGCGAACAGGCCCTCCGCTCGGTCCAGCCCGTCCCGGAAGACCTGCACCATCTCCATCCGGTACAGCGGCAGGTCGAAGACGTCCGCCACCGCGCGGGCCGACAGGCTCTTGCCGCACCCGCTCACGCCCATCAGCAGGATGCCCTTGGGCACGATCTCGGCGCTGAGGCTGTCGCGGTCGGCAAACAGCTCGTGACGCTGCCGCAGCCATTTCTTGATGTTCTCCGCGCCGCCCACCTGGTTGATCCGGGCCGTGATGGGCAGGAACTCGATCAGGCCGGTCTGACGGACGAGCTGTCGCTTCTCCTCCTGGATCTGATCGATGCAGCCGACGTGGAACCGACGCTTACCCGCGGCCGCCGCGCGACGCAGCGCGTGCCGGGCTTCGTTCAGGGTCATCCCCTGCATCGACCGGGCGATCTGGAAGACGCCCCCCTCGTCCAGCTCGACCGTGCCGCCCGCCGTGCGGAGCCGGCCCAGCTCCTCCTCGAGCAGATCTCGCAGCTCGGTCAAGTCGGGCAGGCCTAGCTTGAAGAACGCGATCTCCCGGCTCAGCTCCTCCGGGATGAGGCGGACGGGCGAACAGACAACGACGAACTTGCCTGTGTCCAGACAGCAGTAGTAGACGTCGCGAAGCCGGCGGCGGACCTCCGCCGAGTCGCGCATCTGCTCGTGCAGGTCGCAGACGACGATCACGGCCGGCTCCGGATGCGCGATCACCCAGTCGAGTATCGCGCGCGGCGAGGTCAGATCCGATTGGGCCGGCTGACCGTCCCGCGTCAGGCCCTCGGTCGCCCGCCAGACGTACACCGGTCTCGCGCCGTCGGGGATGGCCTGGGCGGCCGATCCGATCAGGCGCACCGCCCGCGTCTCCTCGGTGGACTGGAGGTAGATCAGAGGTCGGCCTGCCCCGAACGCGCCGGCGAGTTCGGCCAGGGCCCGGTTGTCCGGCAGGTCAGCCATCGTGCTGCCTCGAGATACGCACGCCTACAAGGAAGCACCAACCAGGGTGCGGGTCGCTCGTCTCATGATAACCCCCCGGCCACAACGCGGTTGCACCCGATACCCGCACAAGACGAGGCAAGTCATCGGCTCCATGAGATCGCAGCGTTCGGTCCACAACCGACGGTACCACATCGTACCGCGGGACGACGGCCACGACAACTGTTCCTGACATCGTGGGATGCCCGCGACAGGCGACTGACACCGACCCCTGAAGCCTGAGGTCTGAAGGGTGAACCCCATCCATGTTATGGGTAGCTCAGGCGGACCCCTGCGGGACGGCATTGCGGGCGTTGCGGATGAACTCGGCGACCTTGACGGGGTCTTTTCGGCCCGGGTCCGCCTCGACGCCGGAGCTGACGTCGACGGCCCAGGGACGAACGGCCTGGACCGCCTGGGCTACGTTCTGGGGATTCAACCCGCCGGCCAGGACGATGGGCGGCCAGCCGTCGAGCCGGCCCCGCTCGCGGGCCTCGACGACCCACGACCAACGAAACGGCTGGCCCGTTCCCCCGAGCTTGTCACGATGGTAGGCGTCGAGCAGGACGGCCGGCGGGCGATGACGCCCACAGGCCTCGAGCACCTCGTCGAACGACGCGGCGAAGTCCTCGCCCCCCACCCGAACCACGGGCACGGGCCGACGTCCCGCATCGAGCTGCGATCGAATCGCCCGGGCCGTCACCTCACCGTAAAGTTGCAGCCACTGAACCCCCGCTTGCTGGATGACCCGCTCGACCTCATCGTCGAGCCGATCGTCCGTAACCCGCGCCAGCAGGACCGGGCAGGGCGTTGGCTTGTCGCCAGAGGAGGCCGCCGTCGTGATCGCGGAGACGATCGCGCCGGCCACGTCGGCGGTGACCTGCCTCGGGCCCGCAACCATGTTGATGCCGACCGCGTCGGGGCCCGCATCGAGGACGCGCCTCGCGTCATCGACCGACGTGAGCCCGCAGATCTTGACGCGAGCGCGATAGGGTTCGTCGGATGGGGCGTCTGGCCTGGCCATGGGCGTGTCGGCACCCCGTGGGCGTCTAGTAACGACGGCTGGTTCGGCTGGGCAGCCGCGTCATTTTCCGGGCAGCCCGGTCTGTCGAACGCGTGGTGGCCTTCTCTTGGGGCTGACGCCCCTTGACGATATGCCGGGAGACGTAATGCCGGATGAACGGCTCGTTGGTGGCGTCGGTATGGCTACCGGTCCAGCCGTATCGCTCGTATTTCGGGCGCCAGCCGATGTTAACGATCTTGCCCCGGCCCCCTCCGGGGGGATGCAGCCCACCCAACCCCGCCGACTCGGTCCCGCCCCGATCGACCGTCCCGATCGCGCGAACCGCGCCGCCGAGGACCTCGTCGTGCGGCGAGTAGTATACGTACACCTTGCCCTTGATGTGTCGCAGGGCTTGGCGCATGTCGTAATTGTGGCTGAGGCTCGACCCCAGCAGGATCAGGTTGTTGACCTTGTACGTACCGTCGAGCCCCTCGACCGCCCACACGGCGATACCCGTACCGGCCGACAGCGCGATCAGGTTCACGTCGTTGTCCGGATGCCGGCGGAGGTAGTCCTTGATCTTGCCGGTCAGAATGGCCGCCCGCAGCTTGTTCATGCCGATGTTGATCTGATCGATCGCGGGGTTGAACGAGCTGGTCCAGATGTAGGCCTCGACGTTGCCCTGATACCCGGCGTTCCTCAGGCCCATGGGCACGTCGGCGATCCCGAACCCCCAGTTGCCCGCCCCGTCCATGTAGTAGGTCTTGCCGTGGATGTCACCGGGCGCATCGAGGAGGCCGCCCCCACCACCACGAGCAGATACTGGTGATCGGCCCAGCCAGCAAAGAAGAGATAGATCTTGCCGAAGAAGCCGAGCATCGGCGGAATACCGCCAAGGGACAGCAGACACAGGCTGAGCCCCAGGGTAATCAATGGATCTTTTTGATAAAGGCCGGCGTAATCGGCGATGCGATCGCTGCCCGTGCGGATCGAGAACAGGATGATGCAGGCAAAGGCGCCCAGATTCATGAAGAGATAGGCCGCCATGTAAAGCACCATGGCCGCAAATCCATCTTCCGTGCCGCACACCAGGCCGATCATCACGAAGCCCGCTTGGCCGATGGAGCTGTAGGCCAGCATCCGCTTCATCGACGTCTGGGCCAGGGCGACCACGTTGCCCAGGGTCATGCTCAACAACGCCAGCACTGTGAAAAGAAGCTTCCACTGGGCGTCGAAGAAGTCGAAGCAACCCACCAGGATCCGCAGGGCAAGGGCGAAGCCAGCCGCCTTGGAGCCCACGGAGAGGAACGCGACCACAGGCGTCGGTGATCCCTCATACACATCGGGCGTCCACTGATGGAAGGGCACCGCTGCGATCTTGAAAGCCACCGTGGCCAGCACAAACACGAGGGCGAGGGCCGCCAGTGGCGTGGGGCTGGTGAGCAGCGCCTCCCCGATCACCTCCAGGCTGGTGGAACCACTGAGGCCATACAGCAGGGAGCCGCCGTAGAGAAAAACAGCAGCAGCGGCTGAGCCCACGAGCAGGTATTTCAGAGCTGCCTCGGAACTGCGGGCATCCCGCTTCATGTAGCCCGACAACAGGTAGCTGGCGACCGAGAGGGTTTCCAGGGAAACAAAAACGCTCACCAGATCGGTGGCTCCGCAAAGGAGCATGGCGCCAAGAGTGGCGGCAAGAAGGATGGCGGCATACTCACCCACGGGTGTGCCGCTTTTCTCGGCGTAGCGCCAGCTGATCAGCAGCGACAGCAGGGTGGAGAGGGCGACGATCGCTCGGAAGGCGATGGCGAGTCGGTCCGACAGGAAAGCCCCGAGGAATGAGGGCTCCAGCGGTGCATTCCACTGCAGGGCAAGCAGCACCAGGGCGGTGCCGAGGCCGGCGTAACAAATCGGTGGAACCCAGCGCACGGCCAACCGTTCACCCGCCAGATCCACCAGCAGCGTGGCCAGCATGGCGATCAGCAC